>JAITVW010000106.1 GCA_031285605.1 Fusobacteriales bacterium
AGGATAGAATACATAATTAAATAATGATTTTTTTATTTTATATTTGACTTACCAATTCATATATTTCACAAATCATTAAAAAATTTTATTTATACCCTCATAATAAAAATTGACACTGCTCTCTATAATATTTATAATATACATAGATTATTAAAACAAACTAAAAACTCAATTTTATAAAGGAGAAAACTATGAATAAACTCGCTATTGACCATGAATATGTAAGCAGAAGAATTATAGAATTTATGAGACGGGAAGTACGAAATTCAGGATTTGAGAAAGTTATTCTCGGCCTGTCGGGAGGAATAGATTCCAGTCTGGTTGCTTTTCTTGCAAAAGAAGCTTTTGGAAAAAAAAATGTACACGGAGTAATAATGCCTTACAGGACTTCCAGTCCTAAGAGTGAGGAAGATGCGCTTAAAGTAGCCGAAGCTGCTAAAATCAGCTGGGAAAAAGTAGAAATTACAAATATGGTAGACTCATATTTCAGCTTCTTTCCTGATGCAAGCCCTCTTAGAAAAGGTAACAGAATGGCACGTGAAAGAATGTGCATCCTTTATGATTTATCTGCAAGAGACCGTTCTCTTGTTATGGGAACGGGAAATAAAACCGAGATGTATCTTGGATACTCTACACAGTACGGTGATTCAGCCTGTGCATTGCTGCCAATAGCAGACCTTTATAAAACACAGGTTTGGAGTCTTTCTGAATATCTCGGCGTGCCTAAAGAAGTCATAGCAAAAAAACCAAGTGCTGACCTGTGGGAAGGACAGACCGACGAAGGGGAGCTTGGATTCTCATATCGTGATGCAGATGATATTCTCTTTGAATTGATTGACAGAAAAAAAGACAGAAATGAAGTAATTACTTTAGGTTTTAAATCCGAAGTAGTAGACTCTGTTCTTGAAAAGATAAAAAATTCGGAATTTAAGAGAAGAATGCCTAAAATTGCTTATATTCACGATAAAGCCAAATAAATTATGTAAAGTTCCAAAAAAACAGGAGAAACAAAGAATCTTTTGACTTGATGTTTTTCCTGTTTTTTATAAAACCGCCGTTGCTTAGTAATGAGCCTTTATGAAAAAAATATATATCAGTTTTAGATATTCTAACTTTTCATAAAAATCAATAAAAATGCTATAACCAGCGAGTAAATTCCTGTTGATTCCGCTATTGCACATCCTATAAACAATACCTGTAATATATCCTGTTTAGCTTCCGGCTGTCTTGATACTGCTTCTACAGCTTTCCCGGTTGCGAATCCCTGCCCTATTCCCGAACCTATACCTCCTATCATTGCTGTTCCGGCTCCTAATAAAGCTCCTGCCTGTATTAGTTCTTCCATAGTTAACCTCCTCAAATTTTATTCCTTAATCTGCAAAATCTATGAATCATTTTCATATAATAATTTTGAGTTTTGCAGTATTTTTACCAAGATTTATAATGTATATTTTGTAAGCAGAATTATTTTATGAAAACCTGCATGAAATGTTATTGAAAAAGATTGATAATTATAAATAAATCAGATTGCTGTTATTTAATTAAGTTTATTTTAGCACATTAGAATAATCATTTCAATCAAAAAATGACCAATCATTCATATTTTATTGTATTTCAAAGTTGAACCTGCTGTTTTGGGCGCTGTTTATCTTTCTAAACATTTTCTTTCACTTGGAATACACCCTTTTATTGCTAATTTTATACTTATTTTTACACAAAAAGATTAAATTATTTAAAATATAACAATTGACTTAAAATTAAAAAAATTGTACATTAGTCATATAAAATTTTAAAGGGGGAAATTTTTATGAAAAAAGGGTTCACACTTGTCGAAGTTATTCTTGTTCTGGCGATTATCGCCATAATTGCCACTATTGCCATTCCTCAGGTAAATAAATATCTGGACAAAGCCAATAAAAGTAAAATCTTAGGTGCCATCTCCGATCTGAATAATTCTTCACTCTCATGGAGCATTGAAAATAACGGCAGCATTCCGGATGATATTCAGAAAGTCTTTCAGGAACACGGAGATATTGAAAAACTTAATATTAATCTGAAAACGGACGCCAGTTTTGAACTTGGAAATATCAAAGGAAAATTTTTTTTGGATGACGGAGAAATATCCGCCAAAATAGACAGTGACAGCAGATCTTTTAAAGGTGAAACTCTGGTGGCAAAATGATTGCAGCCTTGATACTGGGATTAATCACCGGAAGTTTTACAGGTGTTGTCTGTTACAGAATTCCAAAAAATGAAAACATTATTTTCCCGGGTTCCAAATGTGACAACTGCATGGCAAAAATTGCATTTTATCGCAACATACCTGTATTTTCATTCCTACTGCAGCGTGGAAAATGTCACAACTGCGGGATAAAAATCAAAAAATCATATTTTATGCTGGAAATACTCACTCCTGTTTTATTTCTGGTATTATATTTTTCTCATGGTTTATCTATTATATTTTTTTACAAGGCATTTGTTTACTCCATTTTACTTGCAGCTTCATTTATTGATATTGAAACACATATTATTCCTGACAGATTTTTCATTATACTGCTGATTACAAGTTTTCTTTACTCTGTTTTACGAAATAATCCGGAAAACTGGTTTCTTGGTATGGCTTCTTACGGATTACCTGTACTTTTACTTTATTCTGTTTCTGATTTCATAAATAAAGAAATCATTGGATTCGGAGATGTAAAATTAATATATGCTGTCGGCGGCTTTATTTCATATTCCGGATTAAAAAATCTGTTGTGGTTTTATGAAACACTTTATATCAGTGCCGGTATTTTCTCATTTTTTCTTATTTTCTTCAGAAAAAAGACTCTGAAATGTTATATGGCTTTTGCTCCTTTTATATGCTTTTCTGTATTTATAAGTGAAGTGTATTTATGAAATACAGAAACAAAAGAGGAAGCCTCCTGATTGAAAATCTTCTGGCACTTTTATATATCACAATTGTCATTCTTCCTTTTTCACATTTGTATATAAAGGTTTTTAAGACTAATATGCTTTTGGAAAAAAAGGAGCGAGAGTCCGTTTTTTTGGAGAATATACCGGAATATCTGGAAAATACAGGATACCAAAATCTTGAAACAAAAACAGGCAAAAAAAGCTTTAGTTCCTTTAAGGATTTTTGTAATTTCTTTCACTTAAACTGCTTTGAAACAAAGGAAAAGAAGAATACTCTCATCAATATTGATATCCAAAAAACAGAATACTATTACTTAAATAAAAATTTACAAAAGCTTTTTATTCTTAAAATTACCACTGACATTAAAGAATTATATTATATACCACATTTGGAGGATTATGAAAAATAAAGGAGGTCTGCTGCTGGAATTTATTCTTAATATATTTATTTTTTCTGTAATATTACTTTTACTGTTTACTTTTATGAAAAGAATCGTCATTATTCAAAATTACAAAACTACAGTCAGAACTAACGGTGAAAATACACTTTACCTTTTTGATATACTAAAGAAAAACATTAAAGAAAGAGATAAAGAAAAAATTTTATATAAAGGAAAAAACTCGAACTTTTTTATTATAAATGAAAATGGAGTTTCCGATACCGGCAGTTCATTGCTTTATAAAGCCGGCGAAGAATTTTACCTGATAAAATTCAGTAAGCCGAAACTGCTTATTTCCAGTTCCCAAACGCCGGAAAGCTTCAAAAAACATGACACTCTTGCAAAGCTTGACTCACTGGTATTTCAGACTAAGAATGACCTCCTGCTGATAATTTACGAAATAAACGGAAGTACAAAAGAGCAGGTGATAAATCTAAAATGAAAAATAAAGGAAGTTCCTTACTGTATGTATTAATTATCTTATCTGTTTTATCTGTATTTCTTACAGGATTTATCTTTTTCACCAAAAACAGGTATAAAATTTTAAAACTTAACTCTGCTTACTCTCATGATTTAAAAGTAAGGCTTACAGAACGTGAAAAAGCTTTCTCGGCTTCTATTTACAAAAGCGGTATTTTTATCGCCGGAAATAAAATTTCACTAAATAATAAATATGAATATTATAATTCCGGAGTTATAGAAGACAGCACCGGTAAAACCAATCTAAAAAGGCTTCTATACTTCAGACAAAATGAAAAAAGTACAGGCGGTTTTAATATTGCAGACATAAAAGACCAAAACGGCAACAGTTATCATCTGCCGTTAAAAGAAAATATGCTGTATCCTGATTTAACAATAATATATGAAAAAAATATTCTAAATGAAAATATATCTGCTGCAGAAAGTATAAAATTTATCAGAAAAAATAACGATGAAGTAAATATAGAAACAGATAGTTTCTATTTTGAGGGGGAATAATGCTGGAAATTTATTTAAAAAGTGAAAAAAGACTTTTTCTGAAATACCATGAAGAAATCACTGCTTATACATTTGATAACATTCTTAATGTTATTAATGACATAAAAAACAAATACGGCATAAAAAAGGAAAAAGTCTCACTTATTCTTGATTTTTCAAAATTTTATATTAGTTTTTTTGAAGCACCTTCTTCCGATACTAAGGAAGAACAAAATCTTTTGAAATCTTTTTTATCAGATGAAATTGAAAATTATAATACCAAAGATTTTATTACAAAACAGTTTTATCTTGATCATCCATTAAGAAAAAGTCTGGTTTTTTGTATCAGAAAAGATTTTATTGCCAATCTTGCTGCCTTATTAAAAAAATACGGATTTATAATCACAGAATGTAAGGCGGACATTATTGGAATATACAGATACTATGAAAATACAGATATCTCTGTCCTTACCTTTGGGGATGAACTCAGTTCTTTTCTCACTGTACATGACAGAAATATTCAAGGCTTCAAAAGTCTTAATCTTAACATAAATGACAGTGATAACATAAATTCCTACGAATTTGTAAATGATGACGAGACGATGATAATTTTAGACTATCAGCCGGAAAATATAGAAATTATTTTTAAAGGATGTGAATTATCCAATGATATAAATTTTTTAAAGACTCATACACCTGTATTTAAAAATATAAAAATAAAAAATATTTTTCCTTATTTCCTGATTATTCTGATATACATCCTGCTGAATTTATTTTTATCCACAAACGGACCGGAGAAAAAAAACAATGAAATAAAGAATGAAGTTGATACAATACAACAAAGTTTTCTTGCAGCCAAAAATGAAAATATTCCTGATCATTCCAAAGAGCTAAACGAATTAAACGAAATTATACGAAATATGAAATATCAGAATCATTATAAATTTCTCAAATTTCTTATTGAAGAATCAAATGCTGATACAGGTTTTTCAAAAATTATTTATGATAATAATTTCTGGACTATTGAAGGTGATTCGGTAAAATTTAAAAATATAGAAAAATTTGAAATAAAGTTGGCGAGATATACTCAGAATATTGAACTGATATTTATAAAAAGCCGCAGCAAACTTCTTACATTCCAGTATAAAATCGGGGATATTATATGGAATTAAACAGAAATAAATATGCAGTGTTCTTTCTAAGTGCTGTTTTATTAATACTTCTATTTCAAAAATATGAAAGAAGAACAGAACTAAAAAATAATTATAATATACTGCTTAATGAAAAAAATGAACTGGAAGAAAAACTCATACTCACTAATAAAGAAAATTATCAAAAGAAAGCAGATTCGGAAGAACAGCTGAAAATAATTAATAATATAGCACTGACTCTTAACTCCAGTACATTGAAAAATGAAACTGAATTTAAAAAAATTATCTATTTATTTTCTGAAGAAAGCGGACTTGATTTAAGAGAAATAGGAAAGGCTGAGTATATCTGGAAAAAAGAGAGCTACTCGCTAAAATATATTTTTTTTACATTTGAAGGAGATCTTACCGGAATGACAAAATTTCTATATTTTATCAATAAAAGCAAAGTGTATATTGATATGACTAAATCATATATAGAGCTTACAAGAGATAGTTTTAAAATTTCTCTGGGATATCTAGAAAAAAATTCAAATTTAGTGAAGGAGGAGAAAAAGTGAATAAAAGATATATTTTTCTTATTCTATTGATATTTCTGCCTGCATACAGTACAGAAATCAGCAATTACATGAATAAAGAAGATCATGAAGCTTCAAAGAGAATTCTTATTGTTAAACCTAAGGAAGAAATAAAAGTAACTGCAGAAATAAAAAATGAACTTCCTTCTCCTGCTTCTCTGCAAAATAACAGTGAAAAAAGTAAAACTCTGCCTGTTACCCGGGAAAGTATAAGACTTGTTAATATTGATACCTCTGAAATGATTCCAAAGCTCAAGGATATTAATACCGCTAAAATAACCGGACTTGGAAAAGAACTTATTCTGAAAGGCACCGTGGAAGAAGTCAGTGAATTAAAATACATTATAGAAAAATTTGACCGCCCTAAAAAACAAATTCAAATAAAAGCTACTATTATTGATACAAGTGATAATCTTTTTGAAAGACTGGGTGTTGATTTTTCTGCCGGAAAAAACAACGATAATAAAGCTTCGGATTTTCTCGGTTCGTTTATAGACGGAAATCTTTCATTGTCCGGTTTATTAAAAACAGGAGGAAATTTTTTAGGTATCAATATAGATGCTCTTAAGGAAAATGGAGATATAAAAATAGAAGCCATGCCTGTTCTTCTTATACTTGAAGGCAGTGAGGGAGAACTCAGAGTCACTGAGGAGGTAATTGTCGGCGAAAAAAAATCTACTATTAAGGATAGGGAGTATATAGAACCTGTTTTTGCAGAAGCCGGTGTTGTTTTTAAGATAAAACCCGAAATAATAGGTTTTGGCGATTCTCAGGAAATCATACTTTACATTGATTCTGAAATAAGTAATTTTAAACTAAGCTCTAATTTTAATGCCGCTCAGGGTGCAAAACAGAAAAATAAAATCAATTCAATAGTTTCTTTCAAAAACGGAACTTCTGTTTTTATAGGCGGTTTAAAACAAAACGTACAAAAAGAGTCTGAAAAAAAAGTCCCTGTATTAAGTAAAATACCAATTCTGGGTTCTTTATTCAAACATAAAAGAAAAAATAAAGAAATACGAGATATTTATATCGAAATAGAAGGAGAAATACAGACAGAATAAAAAAATACTGTCATTAGGAGGTTTATGAATAGTAAAATTAAATGGGTAGGAGCTTTCAGCGTATCTGCCACTAATCTTACCCTTACAAATATACAGTTTAAAAATGAAACGATTCTTATAAAATTAAATATTACACTTAAAGGAAGAAATATAAAAATAAAATTTTCCAATCTTTACGGCAGCCTTCCGTTAAAAATAAAAGAGGCCTGTATTTTCAAAGAAAATTCAGTTTATGCTGACATCTTCTTTAATGGCAACCGTGAAATGATAATCCCTGAAAAAGAAGAAATATACAGTGATTCTTTGAAATTTTCTGTTACAACAGATGAAAATTATTGGGTAGGTCTTTATATAGAAAATTTTACAGAACTCGGTACAGGTAATTTTTCATTTTTATCATATTATATTTCAGAAAAAGGAAATATTCTTGATGAACTAAAAAATAAGAATTCAGATATTTTGCATAAAAATGAATACAGAAACTATCTTGTTCCGTTTGTTACAAATATAGAGGTAATGGATGAGGGCAGTTATTCCTCCCTCGTTATATTCGGAGATTCCGGTATTGCAAACGGCTGGCACCATCATCTTGTCAAGCGTTTCCAAGAAAATAACATTCGTAATACTGCCGTTTTAAGCCAGGAAATTAACGGGAACAGGCTTCTCCACAGCTGTCCCGATCAGTTAAAAGGACTTTACGGCTCCTCCGGTTTATCAAGATTTGAAAAAGATGTGCTTAAACAAACCGGAATAAAATTTCTGTTATTATTCCCGGGAATCAATGATCTTATATCTTCGTGCAAAACCACGGAAATTTCATCCTTAAACGGAAATGACATTATAAACGCCCTGAAAATTTGCAGCGCAATTGCAAAAGAAAGACAGATCAACATTATCGGATGTACAGTTCCGCCTGTTTATGGATGTAAATATTATTCTGACAAAATGGAAAGTATACGTATAGCTGTTAATTACTGGATCCGCACCTCAGAAGAGTTCGATTCTGTTGCTGACTTTGACAGTTTTTTATGTAATCCCAAAGAACCGAAAAAATTAAAAAAAGATTTTGATAAAAGAGAATATTTTTATATTAATGATGAAGGAATAAAGGCAATGGCAGAATGTATCGATCTGAAAATTTTTAATAAAAAATAATACAGAATGTCTCTTTAAAATCCTCAATTTATGTTGTATAATAAACATGGTTTTAAATTTTGAATTGAGTTATGGATAGGAGACAAAATAATGGTAGTTAAAGAAAGGCTTGAAGAAATATTAAACAACTTCAGTAACGCTAAAATCGCAGTAGTCGGGGATGTTATGCTGGATGATTATATCTTTGGCAGTGTAGACAGAATATCTCCCGAAGCTCCTGTGCCTGTAGTTAACGTAAAAAAAGAGACTTTTGTTCTGGGCGGAGCGGCAAATGTTCTGAATAATCTGAACAGCCTTAATGCAAAAGTATTCGCTTTCGGAGTTATAGGCAATGATGATAACGGAAAAAGATTTTTGAATGTACTGGAAGAAAAGAGTATTCATACAGATGGTATCATAATTGACGAAAAAAGACCTACAGCCGTGAAAAGAAGGGTCATCGCACAAAACCAGCAGCTTCTAAGGCTTGACTGGGAAAATAAAGCAAATATTACTACTGATGTAGAAGATAAAATTCTGGAAAAAATAAAAAATAATATAGATAATATTGATGCTTTTATTCTTTCTGATTATGATAAGGGAGTTCTTACTGCAAGACTCTCAAGTGAAATTATCAAACTGGCGAATGAAAACAATAAAATTGTAACAGTAGATCCAAAGCCTAAAAATCATATGAACTATCTCGGGGCAACTTCTATTACACCTAACAGAAAAGAAGCAATGGAATGTCTTGAGGTTGAAAGTTTCAGTGATGAAGAGAATCTTACAGCCCAAATGTTCAAATTAAAAGAAAAGCTTCATCTGAATAATCTTCTGCTTACAAGAAGTGAGGAAGGAATGACATTATTTGAAAATGATGAAGCAGAAACTATTTCTACTGTTGCCAAAGAAGTCTATGATGTAACAGGAGCAGGTGATACTGTCATTTCAGTATTTACTCTTGCAAAAGTTGCCGGTGCTACATGGTTTGAAGCTGCAAGAATTGCAAATACCGCTGCAGGAATTGTTGTGGGAAAAATGGGAACCGCTACTGCAACACCAGAGCAGATTACAGAATTCTATGATGAATTATATAACTCTTAAACACTGTCAGTTATCGCAAAAATCTATAAAGGAGTCAATAATGTTTCGCAAATTTTTAGACTACATATTCAAATACAGAAAGAATATGAGCCTTGTTTTATTGGTAGTTATGGGAATCACAGCCATTGATCTTATACTTCCCTTTTTTTCAAGGCAGATTTTAAATGTTTACATACCTGAAAATAATTCAGAAGCAATTATAAAAGGTGGTCTAATATTCACAGGACTGGTAGTTCTCTATACCGGGCTTAATTTTTCGCAGGCTTACTTTGGTCATATCTGGGGCTTAAGACTGCATCAGGATATGAGAGAAAGAGCCTTTAAAAAATTACAGGTTCTCCCGTTTGAATATTTTGACAAGAACAAAGTCGGAATTATTTTATCTCGTGTAACTAATGATCTTTTTACCATATCAGAGATGATTCACCACGGATTAGAAGACTTTCTTACATTTTTTCTTGTTTCAATAGTGGGTTTTATACTTTTATTACAGATTAATATCCCTATTACTTTTCTGATCTTTGCTTTTGTTGCAGTTCAGCTTATTTCGACTGCTATGGCAAGAAAGCATATGGAAAATATTTTCAGAAAAGCAAGAGAAAAAACAAGCTCAGTTTATGCAAAACTGGAAAGCAGCATATCAGCAGTCCGTCTCACAAGAGCCTTTGCCAATGAAAACCGAGAACTGGAGAACTTTAGAAACGGGGCAAAACTACAGGAAAAAATGGCTAAAAGAACTAATTTTGCACTTGCAATGTTTTCTGCAATAAATAACTTTTTCTCGTTGCTTCTGAATATTGTTATACTCACTATTGCAGGAACGGCAGTAATAAAAGGAATTATCAATTACGGAGATCTTTTGGCATATATTGTTTACTTTAACCTGCTTATGGCTCCGATGAGGTTAATTATCAGATCATTTGAGACAATTCAGGAAGGATGGGTAAGTTTTGTCAGATTTCAGGAGCTTATAGACGAACCTGAACCTATAAAAAATGCTCCCGACGCTGTTATATTAAAAAATATAAAAGGTAACATAAACTTTGAGAATGTTACTTTCAAATATGAAGCAGATACGGAAACTATACTGAAACACTTTAACCTTAATATTCCCGCCGGTAAAATGGTGGCTCTTGTAGGTCCGAGCGGTGTGGGAAAGACTACAATTGCACAGATAATTCCCCGTTTTTATGAAATAGAGTCCGGGAATGTCTATATAGATGATACTGATATAAGACAGGCTGACTTACACTCACTTCGTGAAAATATAGGATATGTTCAGCAGGATGTCGTAATTTTCTGGGGAACAATAAGAGATAATATAGAATATGGAAAACTGGGTGCTTCCGATATTGAAGTTATTACTGCTGCAAAACATGCAGGAATACATGAATTCATAATGTCACTTCCGGAAGGATATGATACCTTTGTAGGAGAACGTGGTGTTAAACTGTCAGGCGGTCAGAAACAAAGGATATCGCTTGCAAGAATCTTTCTAAAAAACCCTAAGATTCTTATTTTGGATGAGGCTACAAGTGCACTTGACAATATCACTGAAGCCATCATTCAGGAAAATATTGAAAAACTTACAAAAAATAGAACTGTTATAGTCGTAGCACACAGACTTTCCACTATAAAACAGGCTGATCAGATAATTGTACTTGATAAAGACGGTATTGTGGAATCTGGAACCCATAGTGAACTCATCCGGAATGAAAACGGACACTACTTCAAATTATACAACACTCAGCTTAACGGCTTTATTACCGGATAAAATTTTTTTTATGAGGAAGTGAAAATTATGAAAAAAATTGCAGCAATTGAAGCCGGAGGTACAAAGTTTATCTGCGGAATCGGAAATGAAAATGGTGAAATACTGGATAAAACAAGTATTCCTACCAAAACACCCGAAGAGACAATGAAAATGGTTATTGATTATTTTAAAGATAAAGAATTTGAAGCTATGGGTATTGGATGTTTCGGTCCTATCGACCCGGTTAAAGGTTCCGAATCATACGGCTATATTACCAAGACTCCAAAACCGCACTGGAGTGACTATAACATAGTGGGAGAGTTAAAGAAGCACTTTGATGTTCCTATGGAATTTGATACAGATGTAAACAGTGCAGCCCTTGGTGAGTCTTTATGGGGAGCCGGTCAGGGACTAAGCAGCATTGTATATATCACTGTAGGAACAGGAATAGGTGCAGGAGCTGTCATAAACGGAAAAATGCTTCAGGGACTTACACACCCTGAGATGGGTCACATCTTTGTAAAAAGAGATAAAAATGATCCCTATACAGGAAAGTGCCCGTTTCACAAAGACTGTCTCGAAGGACTTGCAGCAGGACCTGCAATAGAAGAACGTTGGGGAGATAAAGCTTATAACCTTGAGGAGCGTAATGAGGTCTGGGAAATGGAGGCTTATTATCTTTCACAGGCTCTCATAAACTATATACTTATTCTTTCGCCGCAAAAAATAATAATGGGCGGAGGAGTTATGAAACAAAGTCATTTATTCCCGCTGATAAGAAAAATGGTAAGAGAAACTCTGAACGGATATGTACACAAAAAAGAAATACTTGAAAACATCGATAACTACATTGTATATCCAAGTTTAAAAGAAAACGCCGGATTAATGGGAAGCCTTGCACTTGGACGTCTGGCTTTGGAAAATCATTAATTAAGGAAGCTTTGCCTTGACTGAAACTGCTGTTCGAGAAACTAAAAAATTTTCCATTTTAGAAGGTATATTTTTTATGAGCAAAAGATTACAGCTTTTCTGCCTTCTTATATTGCCATAAGCAAAATAAAAAAAGAAGATCGTACAAGTAAAGATGATGAAAATATTGAAGAAAATAAGGAGTAAAAATGTTTAGAATAGGTCAAGGATACGATGTACACAAATTTGCCCGGAATAGAGAGCTTATTCTGGGAGGAGTTAAAATTCCTTTTGAATTGGGCTTAGACGGACATTCAGATGCTGATGTTCTTACTCATGCAGTCATGGATGCCCTTATAGGTGCTCTTGCTCTTGGAGATATAGGGAAATTTTTCCCTGATAATGATCCAAAATTTAAAAATGCCGACAGTATTCTTTTACTTCGGGAAATTTTAGACGTTGTTTCTGAAAAAGGATATAATATAGTGAATATAGATGCTACTGTAGTAGCACAAAAACCTAAATTAAGAGATTATATAGACGAAATAAGAAAAAACTTTGCAAAAGAGCTGGGTATTCCGCTTGATTGTGTAAGTGTAAAAGCTACTACCGAAGAAAAACTGGGATTTACAGGAAACATGGAGGGAATGAAATCCTACTGTGTAGTTTTACTTTCTAAAAAATAATAAATCTGATGTTTCTCTCATTTCTTTTAGTTAAATGAACATAACATCAGCGGGGGGATTAATTGAAAATAAAATTTAAATATATGGATAAGGATTTTAATAAAAAAAACTCTGTTTTAGAATTCAAAAATGAGAAAGAATTCTATGATTATATAAAGATACAAAAATATACACTTCTTCATCATAAAAAAATCCTGTCATTAAAAAGCAGGATAAAAACCAGAGAATTCACGACTTTTATAACTTCTCTTTATTTTCTTGTAAAAGCTGATATAAGAATTGCAGATGCCCTGTCTATTCTTACGGAAAATTTTTCAGGAACTTTGAAAGATAATATAGCCAATGCTGTATCAGCATTAAAAGCCGGTAAAACTTTAAGAGAAGGCTTTGCTTTTATTACAGATGACAAAATTTTTCTTAATACAATGGAAATAGCTGAAGAGAGCGGTAATATACTGCTTCCTCTCAAAAATCTGAAAAATAAATATGAATTTGAACAAGAACTAAAAAAAGAAATTATAAATCTTAGTATGTATCCTGCTTTGGTATTAGGTACTTCTATTATAATTATCAGTATTTTGTTCCAATTTGTTGTGCCGAAATTTTCCGGAATATATAATGATTTAAATAAAGAAATACCGCTTTTAACCAAAATTATGATAAAGATCAGCGCTTTATACGGAAAATATTTTATCGTAATCTCAATATCAACAATTGGTTTATTCTTTTTTTCCATTACATACTGCAAAAAAAATAAAGAAAATTTTGAAAAACTGCTTACAAAATTTCCAGCTGTAAAAAAACTGTACAAGGAATTCAAAATTTTGTATTTTTCTCAAAGTATGAGCATTCTCCTGAACAGCGGCGTGGAAATAATAAGATCAATCGAACTAAGTACACAAACAGCAGGCAGTCTTCTCGGAAAAGAGCTAAAAATGCTTGTAAAAAAGCTGGAGCAGGGTCACAGCATAAGCACAATTATCGAAAATATGCAGTTTTTTGACAATGAATATAAAAATTACGTACTTATTGGTGAAGAAACCGGCAATCTTGGCTTTGTCTTTTCTCATATTACAGACATTTATTTCATGCGTATAAAAGAAAAAACAAAAAGATTTCTAAAAATTCTTGAACCTGCTTCAATTATTTTTATAGCTTTTTTTATCGGACTTATTGTTATCTCCGTTCTGCTTCCGGTTTTCAGGCTTGGTGAAAATTTAAACATTTAATTTTTCTTTTATTTCTGTATTTTTTATTCGCAGAAAAGATTTATGATAACAATTTTCATATATTTTTTTATTTCCTCTTTAAAATTTGAATTGAAAAGTTATAACGCTTGTGATATACTTATTTTGTAAATAAAATTATTTAGGAGGTATAGTAAAATGGCAGTTAAAGTTGCAATTAACGGATTCGGGAGAATTGGGAGGCTAGCATTAAGATTAATGGTGGAGAATCCTGAATTTGAAGTAGTAGCAATCAATGATTTGACAGATGCAGCTATGTTAGCGCACCTATTTAAATATGATTCTGCACAAGGAAGATTTAACGGGGAAATCTCTGTTAAGGAAGGGGCATTTGTTGTTAACGGAAAAGAGATTAAAACGTTCGCTAACCCTAACCCTGCTGAATTACCTTGGGGAGATTTAGGAATTGATGTAGTTCTTGAGTGTACTGGATTCTTTACATCTAAAGAAAAAGCTGAAGAGCACATAAAAGCAGGTGCAAAAAAAGTAGTTATATCTGCACCGGCTACAGGTGAAATGAAAACTATAGTTTATAATGTTAACCACTCTACTTTAGACGGAACTGAAACAGTTCTTTCAGGTGCTTCTTGTACCACAAACTGTTTAGCACCTATGGCTAAAGTATTAGATGAAAGTTTTGGAATCGTAGAAGGATTAATGACTACTATCCATGCTTACACAGGAGATCAAAACACTCTTGATGCTCCGCACAGAAAAGGGGACTTCAGAAGAGCAAGAGCAGCTGCGGCAAATATAGTTCCTAACACTACAGGAGCAGCTAAAGCTATCGGACTTGTTTTACCTAACTTAAAAGGTAAATTAGACGGTGCAGCACAAAGAGTACCTGTTATCACTGGATCAGTTACTGAATTAGTTACTGTTTTAGGAAAAAATACAACTGTGGAAGAAGTTAACGCAGCTATGAAAGCAGCAGCTAACGAATCTTTTGGATATACTGAAGATGAAATCGTTTCTTCTGACATAATCGGAATCAGATTTGGTTCATTATTTGATGCAACACAGACTAAAATAATTACAGTAGACGGAAAACAGCTTGTTAAAACAGTTTCTTGGTATGATAACGAAATGTCATATACTGCACAATTAATAAGAACTTTAAAGTACTTTGTAGAAATTTCTAAATAAATTACAAAGGATATGGATATAAAGGCGGGACATTCTCTATTGTTTGTTCCGCTTTTTTAAAAAATCAGGGAGGAAATATAAAATGACAAAAAAAACTGTTAAAGATTTAGATGTAAAAGGAAAAAAAGTTTTAATGAGGGTAGATTTTAATGTACCTATGAAAGATGGAAAAATTACTGATGAAAACAGAATAGTTGCAGCTCTGCCTACTATTAAATATGTACTTGAACACGGAGGAAAAGTTATCGCTTTTTCACATCTTGGGAAAGTAAAAGAAGAAGCAGATAAAGCTTCTAAATCTTTAAAACCTGTTGCCGAAAGATTATCTGAATTACTGGAACAGCCTGTAAAATTTATTCCTGAAACAAGAGGAGCCGAATTGGAAAAAGCTGTTTCCGAACTAAAAGACGGAGAAATCATGATGTTTGAAAATACAAGATTTGAAGACATCGATGGTAAAAAAGAATCTAAAAACGATCCTGAATTAGGTAAATACTGGGCTTCTCTAGGAGATGTATTTGTTAATGATGCATTTGGAACTGCTCACAGAGCGCATGCTTCTAATGTAGGAATAGCAAACCATCTTGAGACTGCTGCCGGATTCCTTATGGAAAAAGAAATAGAATTTATAGGCGGAGTAGTAAATAATCCTGCAAGACCTTTAGTTGCTATTTTAGGAGGAGCTAAAGTTTCTGATAAAATCGGCGTTATTGAAAATCTTATCGAAAAAGCTGATAAAATCCTCATAGGCGGCGGGATGATGTTTACTTTCCTTAAAGCTCAAGGAAAAAATATCGGTTCATCTCTGCTTGAAGAAGATAAAGTCGAGCTTGCAAAACAGCTGCTTGAGAAAGCAAAAGCAAACGGTAAAGAATTAGTTCTTCCTATTGATACAGTTCTTACAAAAGAATTTAAAAATGATACAGAATTCAAAACTGTCTCTGTAGATGCTATAGAAGACGGATGGATGGGACTTGATATAGGTGCTGATTCAATAAAACTTTTTTCTGAAAAACTAAACGGAGCAAAAACTGTTGTTTGGAACGGTCCTATGGGTGTATTTGAAATGCCTAATTTCGCAAAAGGAACAATTGGCGTATGTGAAGCAATTGCACACCTTGAAGGTGCCACTACAATAATAGGCGGAGGAGATTCTGCTGCTGCTGCAATACAGCTTGGATATGCAGATAAATTTACACACATTTCTACAGGTGGAGGAGCTTCTCTTGAGTATCTTGAAGGAAAAGTTTTACCAGGTGTAGAAGCAATTTCTGATAAATAAAATGGTTGTAAACTATTATGTGGTAAAGTAATCAAAAAAAATTGGGAGTGCGCGAAATTCTCTGTAAATAAAGCTTTCTATAATAAATGATTTAACACATGTACTGTTTTTTACTCTGCTATAATATACCTCTTAAATGACAGCATGTCAAGGGAACATCCTTATTCAGGATGTTTTTTTGATATTTGT
>JAITVW010000134.1 GCA_031285605.1 Fusobacteriales bacterium
TAGGGATTACTTTTATCTTCGTAACTCATGACCAGACAGAAGCACTTAGTGTTTCTGACAGAATTGCAATTATGAATAAAGGTGAAATACTTCAGATAGGAACGCCGAATGAAATATATGAATCTCCTGAAAATGCTTTTGTGGCGGATTTTATCGGAGAGACTAATTTTCTCAGCGGCAAGGTAACAGAGGTACATGAAAAATACGGCTATATAGAAACACCAATTCTAGGCAGAATGAAAATAGA
Organism: Fusobacteriales bacterium; assembly: GCA_031285605.1. Classification (GTDB taxonomy): domain Bacteria; phylum Fusobacteriota; class Fusobacteriia; order Fusobacteriales; family Leptotrichiaceae; genus Sebaldella. The sequence continues at coordinate 248 of JAITVW010000134.1, forward strand.
GCTAGATAAACCAGTAAAAGTAGGAGACACCGTAGTATTAACATTAAGACCGGAAAAAATAAAGATTTCAAATAACAGACCAAATTTTTTACATGATAATTATAATATTCTTCATGGAATGATAGAAGAAGTTATTTATACAGGATTTCAGAGTAAGCTTTTTGTAAAGGTGGAAAACAGCAGAAACCTTATAAAAGTATTTAATCCACATGTGGAATATTTGGTAGAGGAAGAGATTTACGAGTGGAAAGAGGAAGTTTATATTTTTTGGAATTATGAAGATGCCTATTTAGTGGAGGTGAAATAGTATGGGAAAAAAAGGTGGTTTTTCTTATTACATTTCACTTCTTTTGTGGTTAACAGCCTTTTTTGTTATTCCAACGCTGATAATAGCAGTTATCAGTTTCTTGAAAAAAGGGTCTTACGGAGGAGTTATCTTCTGGCAGTTTAGTCTGGATGCATATGCTAATTTATTTGATAAAGTATTTTTGAAAATAATATTTAAGACATTGGAAATATCAGTATGGGTAACAATTGTAACTCTTATTCTTGCGCTGCCTGCTGCATATTTTATCTCAAGGTCAAAATTAAAAAGCTTCTGGCTTCTTTTGATAATAATTCCGTTTTGGACTAATTTTCTGGTAAGAATATATTCATTTATTGCAATACTGGGAAATAACGGTATAGTGAATAAAGCCCTGCAGTTTGTATTTAATCTTGACGGGCCGGTACAGCTGCTTTATAATAAAAATGCGGTAATAATAGTAACTGTTTATATTTATCTGCCGTATGCCATACTTCCGCTTTATTCATCAATAGAAAAATTTGATTTTTCGCTGCTTGATGCGGCAAGAGATCTTGGAGCTACGAAGTTTACGGCAATGGCTAAGGTTTTTCTTCCGGGAATAAAATCAGGGCTTATTTCGGCAATTATTCTGACATTTATTCCGGCAGTCGGTTCATATGCGGTACCTGACCTTCTTGGCGGGAATGATGCATTAATGCTGGGGAATATAATAGGGAAGAGGCTTCTTGATGCAAGAGACTGGCCTATAGCTTCTGCTGTATCAATGCTGCTTATAGTATTTACCACGATTGCAGTATTGTTATTTATGAGATCAGATAACGGGGAGGATGAATAATGGATGACAAAAGAAGAATTTCACTTTTTTTCTTTATATTGGTTCTGATATTCTTTTATCTGCCTATATTAATGCTGGTAGTACTTTCGTTTAATAATTCAAGAGGGTTCAGCTGGGACGGATTTTCACTGAAATGGTACATAGAATTATTTAGAAATTCCCCTGATTTATGGGAGGCAGTTTTAAGAAGCATAATAACAGCACTTGGTTCATCGCTTATATCAGTGGTGATTGCCACTCTGGGAGCTATTGCAATAAAATGGTATAATTTTAAAGTAAAAAAGTACGTAAAATTTATTTCGTATATCCCGTTGGTAATACCTGATATTATAATGGGAATCTCACTGGCAATATTCTTTGCCAATATAATAAAAGGCGGTGTGCCTTTGAGCATGTGGACTGTATTCATAGCACACACCACATTTAACATACCCTTTGCATTATTTATAATAATGTCAAGGCTTGACGAATTTGATTATTCTGTAGTAGAGGCTGCATATGATCTTGGGGCGAGCGAATTTACCGCACTGGTAAAAGTAATAATCCCTATGATGATGCCGGGAATAATAGCCGGATTTTTAATGGCAGTAACGCTTTCTTTTGATGATTTTGTCATAACATCATTTGTTTCAGGAAACGGACAGCCGACATTGCCTATATACATATATGCATCGATAAAACGCGGAGTGTCTCCTGTGGTGAATGCATTGTCGGTAATTTTGATAATAGGAACAATTATACTGACTTTTTCCAGCAGAAAGTTACAGAAAAATTTGCTTGTCTGATATTTTGGACGGATTCAGATTTTTGAATAGCAGAAATCATATTTATTGAAACAGTATCCGGCCGGTTAACGGATTTTTGGATACTAAATCATACATAAAATTATAGATATAAAAAAGAAGAAAGAAAAGAGGAAAAAAAATGAACGATAAAAGCTTTTTAGATTTGGGAGTGAGTGAAGCAACACTTAAAGCACTTGATAAAAAAGGATTTACATCTCCGAGTGCTATTCAGACACTTGTAATTCCCGAACTTTTAAAAGAAAGAACAAATTTGATAGGGCAGGCTCAGACAGGGACGGGAAAAACAGCTGCATTTGCTATACCGATTCTGGAAACACTGGAGTGTGACGGAAGCGTAAGAGCAATAGTTCTCGCACCAACGAGAGAGTTAGCCAATCAGGTGGCAGATGAAATGTATTCTTTAAGAGGCAAAAAAGAAATAAAGGTGCTTCCTGTTTATGGAGGACAGTCAATTGATCAGCAGATAAAAAAGATAAAAAAAGGAATAGACGTAATAGTAGGAACTCCGGGGAGAATACTGGATTTAATGAACAGAAAGATTATAAAGCTTAATAATCTTGAATATTTTGTACTGGATGAAGCTGACGAAATGCTTAATATGGGATTTGTAGAAGATATAGAACTGATACTTGAGAGAACAAATGAAGATAAAAAAATGCTGTTTTTCTCAGCTACAATACCTGATTCTATAATGAAAATAGCCAAAAAATTTATGAAAGACTATAAACTTCTGAAGGTAAAAACAAAAGAACTGACTACTAATCTTACTGAGCAGATTTATTTTGAAGTAACTGAAGGAGATAAATTTGAGGCTTTATGCAGGGTTTTGGACTATGTTCATGATTTTTACGGAATTGTATTCTGCAGAACAAAATCAGATGTGGATGATGTAGCGCAGCACTTGAAAGGAAGAGGCTATGATGCCGAAGCTATACATGGTGATATAACTCAGGCAATGAGAATGAAAACACTTGAGGATTTTAAGAAAAAGAGAATAAATATCCTTGTGGCTACAGATGTGGCGGCAAGAGGAATAGACGTTAATGATCTTACACATGTAATTAACTATTCTATACCTCAGGAACCTGAATCATATGTTCACAGAATAGGAAGAACAGGCAGAGCGGGGAAAAAGGGAATAGCAATAACATTTGTAACACCTAAGGAAGCTTCAAAAATTTCCAAAATACAAAGACTTACAAAAACAGATATAAAGAAAGAAAAAATACCTAAGATAGAAGAAGTAATCAGTGTAAAAAAAGAAAATCTTTATGCTTGTGTAGAAGAGATAGAAAAAGAGGAAGACTTCAGCTATTACACAGATATGGCAAAGGAACTTCTGGGGGAAAAAGATCCCGAAGTAGTTCTGGCTTCACTTTTAAGACATATCTACGATGATGAGTTTCTTCCTGAAAACTATAACGAAATTTCAGAAGTAAAAACCGGAAGAGGTTCAAATGCTAATAATGCCGGTGACGATAAAACAAGACTATTTATAGCTCTTGGTAAAAAAGACGGTTATACTCCCGGGAAATTGCTGGATTTATTAAATAAAAAAGCTAAAACTCCCGGAAGAAAAGTACGTGATATAAAAATAATGGATAATTTTTCTTTTATTACAGTACCTTTGAGAGAAGCTGAATTTATAATGAAAGCGCTTAATAAAAACAATAAGAAAAAGCCGCTTGTAGAAAAAGCAAAAAAGAAATAAAATAAAGCAGACTGTTTCAGAATAAAATCTGCACAAAGAAGAAGTGAAACTTTATTATTTGTGCAGAGGATTTTGAGATAGTCATTTTTTATTAAAAAATCATAATTAAAAATATTAGATGAAAAAAAGTTGAATTTGGAACTCATTTATATTAATATAAACATAGAAATCAATAAGAGGAGTTAGTATAAATATGTCAATAATTAACGAAACAAAGAAGTATCTTCATATGTTAGTAAAAATACTTGTATTTATATTGATTTTATGTGCATTCAAGCTTGTGGAAAGTTTTTTTGTGGTAAGATATATGTCTGAAATGTATGTAATCAGTTATTTTGTATTTGCTTATTTTATTTTGTCAAGGTTATTCAGTGAGAGAAGAGAAAAAATCATGATGATGATATATATTTTTATAGATACTGCGGTGTTTATTTATCTCTTGAAAAACGGGGCAAGATATATGATGTTATATCTGGTTTTTTTTCTTAT
>JAITVW010000188.1 GCA_031285605.1 Fusobacteriales bacterium
ACTCATTTTTCTTCATACTTTTCTTGATAAAAATTTCTAGTTTTTTCTTGACTTTTTATAACTGGTCTTTTTTAATACAGGGTTACGTTGTTGCTGCAAGTATAGGTTCAATATCCATGATTTTTATTTCATAGTTCATAAAATAACCGCCTTTCAAATATTTTCTTCTTTTTTTAATGGAAACCAAAGTTCCGATCTGTAAGTATGAGATTTTATATCATCGTCAGTATACACTTCTATTTCCGGAGCATTTCCATATTCATAACCGGAAGTAGGAAGCCACTCGGTGTAAAATTGTCTGTAAATTTTTTGAATACTTTCAGGAGCTGCACCGGTGCAGTCGAATATAACCCATGTAGCGGCAGGTACTGTGTATTCAAAGGTGTTTTCCAATGATTCATTGCTTTTTACCGCAATATAGTAATAAAAGTTTTCTTTGTTTTCATAAACAGTGACTCCAAGAATTTTTGGGAAATCAAGAGTGATTAATCTGCATAATTCAGGGAAAATTTTAGATTTCTTTGTATCTGTCCAAAATACAGGAACATTTTTAAAATTATTCTCCATATCCGTTTCTAAATTCATTCTTAAGCCTGTGACTCTGAAAGCTTCCTTTTTTTCAATTCTGTAGTTTATTACAGAATTACCATTTATAGTGACAGAAAAGCTCATTCGAGGATAGGCTTTCAGCATAGTACCTTTTAGACGGGCATTTACCGGTGAAATGCCGTGTATATTCTGGAAAGCTCTGTTAAATGAAGTGGGAGACTCATATCCATATTTAAAAGCTATGTCGATGATTTTTATATTGCTGCTCTGTATCTCAAATGCAGCAGCAGTCATACGTCTTCGGCGAATATATTCTGCAAGGGGAACCTCAGAGATATACGAGAACATTCTTTGAAAGAGATAGACAGAACAGCAGGCAATTCTTGCTGCCTCTTCTATGTCCACTGTTTCGCACAGGTTATCTTCAATATAGTCAATAGCTTTATTAAGCCGTTTCAGCCACTCCATAAAAACCTCCTGAAAAATAATAAGATATATCTTTTTTGCATGCATCTGATATAAGTGTAACATTATAAAAAATATATGTCCTCTCTTTTTATGCACAAAAATGTAAAAATAAAAATTTTAACTGTCTGAATACAAAAGAATATATTTGTAGATATAGAAAGCGGTAAATGCCGGAATTGTCAACAATACCGGGAATAAGGGAATGGCAGCTCATAATAATGCAGATATCATAAATAACGGGACGGACAATAATAAGTAATTCATTATATAATCGGTTTTATCAGAATAAGGTAATAAACAACAGGATTGATTCCGTATTATCAAGAAGAGATATTGTCAGTACAGGTACAGAGTATTATTTTGAAGTATTGGGAAGCTTTTTGGATCAAAAAAATCTTAACGAAAGCAGTGGTTTTGACAGCAGTTCATATGGTGTAACAGTAGGAATGATGACGTCTGTAAATAACTCTAGCAGGAGCGGGAAGAAAAGCTGATATAAATTTATTTGCTGACGGAGTTTCAAATTTTAAAATAATTCCTAAAGTAAATTATTATTACGAAATGGCAGATCCTTATAAAAATAAAATATTAGTATGGCTTCATTTACAGATACAATAGATATATGGAGCAGAGAGGCTGAAAAAAATGATTTGAATCTAGGTTTGGATTTAGAATACAGTTTTAATACTTTTTCAGTTTTTGGGAGATACAGTGCAGGAGTTATAGATGATACAAATGAACAGTTTTTAAATCCGGGATTCAAATTTTTCTTTTAATATAAATTGGGAATATCTACTTTTAGAAAAATAATTAATCAATAAAAAAATGAGCTAAAAGCCCATTTTTTTATATTCGGAATAATCAAACTTAGTTAAGATTTATTCTTGCTCCCACTGAGAATACATTATTCATTACTTTTGATCTTTCTATCTGCATATCATAGTTAGCATACCATGACCATACAGGACTTACTTCTGTAAGAATTCCCACACCTGTCCATGCAGTATTATCTGCAAGACCGATACCTTTTACCTTGAATTTCTCATCCGGAAGTCCTACATAAGATGCATCATAGCTCAAATCTTCATCATTAAATGCTGCCTGCCATGAGAGATAACCAAGAACTGTTGATTTTCCGGCTGCCCAGTCAAATCCGGCCTCGGCACGTAATCCTAATAATCCTGAAGTTTGTGAATAAGTTTTGCTGTCAGCTTTCAGACCAAAAAGACTGTTATCTTCAGAAAAGCTTCCTCTGTTTACACTGTCATATAAAAGACCGGCAAACGGAGTTATACTTACATTCGGAGAAGTCTTGAACTTGTATCCTGCTTCCCCGTATCCTGAGAATACATAATCATCATGGTCTACAGAAAGATTTTCTGTGTATGATCCTATAATTACATCTCTTTCCACATCACTTGAAACATATGCTCCGCCAATACGTCCGAGTACATAGAAGCTGTCATTTTCAAATCCGTATCTTCCGTATAATGAGAAGCCCAGATTTTGGCTGTTTGATTCCCCTGCGTATCTGTCAAAGTCAGCCTTGGAATCAGAGAATGTAAATGCGGCTCCGAGAATAAATTTACTGTTAAAAGCTTTGTCAATACCGATCTGTCCGCCGTAAAGGTAAGTATCTGCTTCGGCATATCCTGATTCATAAAGTCTTCCTACTGAACCAATTGCATTAAACCAGACACCTGTGCTGTTACCCGGTTCAGTTATACTTCCAAGCCATGTCAGTCTGTTAGACAGATCCTTGTTTACAGCCTGTGATTGTTGGAATGTAAGAGCCTGAGCCGAAGCATAAATCTGTCCCGATAAGCTGTCAAGAGAGACAGCCAGTGTTTTTGAAGAAGCAGTCTGTTGTAAATATGCAGCTTGTGTTCTAAATGCTTCACTTCCTGTACCATCATCAAGTACCTTGAAGACCTGTTCAAGATTTGAAGCTGAGTTGTCTCTTGTAGCATCAGAGTTATAAGTATCCGCAGAGTAAGCGGAAACATCTTTTCTAGTCATTTCCAGTTCTATATTATCTGAATTATACTGAAGTTCTGTATTTAAAAGTATTGGAGTTTCCACAGAGCCAAAACTGTTTTCTATTCCCTGATCAGCAACAAGAACTTTTCCATGTATATTGTCAGAAGAACTTACATAAACAGGATTGTTATTTTCATCTTTAGGAGTTTCTACTCTTAGGGCAGAAGCTGAAAGAGATGCTTTTCCTTTTACATTAATTGTGGAACCGGCAGTGATTTCAGTTACAGAATCTGAAGAAGCAGTGTAGTTTCCTGATATTGTCGTTCCGTTTGATTCATTTACAAAAGTACCTCCGTTATTTATAACGTTGTTATCAACATATCCTCCGTTGCTTGAGAAAGTACCGTTTGTCTGTATCTGAACCTGTGATATTACTTTTCCGTTAACTGTAAGAGTACCGCCTCTGACAATATTGTCACCTGTATAAGTATTGTTTCCTGTAAGAATGAGTCTCCCCGTACCTTCTTTTATGACACCGGCATCACCGCTTATATCATTTCCGAAATAAGAAATAGCAGTGTCAAAATTAATATAAACATAGTTTCCCAGAGCCAGCTTCTTATCAAACAGAGCAGGGCCTTTTACGGCTTTCTCCACATTCAGAAGACCCCACCCGTAAATATCGTCTACACCGAGTTTTCCCATATCAGTCGCAGTGGATAAAAGTGTCTGTCTCAGAAGATCTCCGTTCATCCACGGATATTTCTGCTGTACAAGAGCTGCCGCACCTGTAACTGCAGGGGCTGCAAATGAAGTTCCCATACCGGTGACATTTTGTACATAAAAGTTATAATCACCGACTGCTGCTATACACCAGTTTTGTGCAAGACCGCATTTATTGGCATAATCAGCTGTAAGACCTGTACTGGAATCAATGGCAGTGACTGCAAGCCATCCTTTTTCCAAAAGCGGATGTAAATAAGGAAGTCCTGCTTCAGCACCGGGCTGTGGAGATTTTCCGTTTCCTGTAGCCCAAATAAATAACGAGTCGGAAGTTGCCCTTTTATAGAAAAAATCTATAACCGGATCAGATGAAGGAAACTCTGATTTTTTGGCAGTACCTGTGATTTTATCAGCACCGAATGACTGGTTAAATATTCTGACACCGTCATTATATAATGACTGGTACATAGGTAAAGTAGTATCGACACATGTATCTGCCCCGTCATCACATGTTACTCCTGCGGAAATTGCTTTTATTTTAACATTAGGTGCCATACCAATTGTCTTACCACCTGCAACTTCAGCAACAAGATTTCCGTGTGCGTTAGTGTTTCCAGGAAATGAAGGATCTGTACTCATACGTGGATTATTCAAACTGTCTTTAAATTCTGCGTTTGTAGTGTCAAAGCCTGTGTCAATAATACCGATAGTGACCCCCGTTCCGTTGATACCGCTGCTTTTGACTGTGTTTGCTTTATGCGGATCGCTTTTGTTAAAAAGAACATAAGGTGCATCGGGAACAGTAACAGTACCGGAATCAGGGTTAGGTACAGATGGAATAGGTGTTGCCGGAGTTCCGCCTCCTCCACCGCCGCCACCGGAACTTCCGCATGCAGTAAGAGTAATAAGAAGAGCGGTGACCAATAAAAATTTCTTTTTCATGAAATACCTCCTTTTATTTAAGATAACTGTACTCTCAATAAAAAAATCAAAGCTTTGATAAATAAAAAAATGTCAGACTATAAACTTATAATTTATATTAAAAAAAAATAAGATATACTAAAAATTTATTTTTTATTAAGACATAGAGAAGTACAGAAATATTAATAGACTTACAATAATTATACATATCTGAACAGTAAAAGTCAAGATTAAGATAATAAAATAAAGTCGTTTATAAATTTAAGAAAAATTAAAACATTGAGTGAATTAAAAATAAAGGCATAGAAAAAATATGAAAAATTTAGTAAAATATATATATAAAATAATTGTTGAAAGGAGAAAAATGAAAAAAATATTTTTATTATTTATAACCATGATTCTTATTTCCTGCGGAGGTGCAGGTAAAGAAAACAACTCTTCCGGAAACACTAAAATTATAGTAAATGAAACAGCAGAACCAAAATCAATAGATCCGGGGCTTTTGACAGATCAAAGCGGAATAGCGGTTAATTCACTGGTAAGTGAAGGTTTGACAAGAGAAGGGAAAGACGGGGCTCCAGAGCCGGGATTGGCTGAAAAATGGGATATAAGCGAAGACGGGCTCACATGGACTTTTCACCTGAGAGAAAATATAAGATGGTCCGGGGGAGAACCTGTTACAGCAGACGATTTCAAATTTGCATGGCTGAGGGTACTGGATCCGGCTACAGCTTCGGAATATGCTTATATGCTTCATTATATAAAAGGCGGTCAGGCGTATAATGAAGGTAAAGGAAAAAAAGAGGATGTAGGAATAAATGTAATAAACAGCAAAACGCTGGAAGTAAAACTGGAAAGACCCACTGCTTATTTTGCTTCACTGACGGCATCACCTACATATGCTCCGATTAGGGAGAAGTTTTTTTATGAGAAAGGA
>JAITVW010000232.1 GCA_031285605.1 Fusobacteriales bacterium
TATGGGAAGTATAATCATATTAGACCACACTCATTTAATAACGGACTTCCTCCATATGTTGCACGATATAATAGATAATAATATCTACATCTGTTACAATTTTTCTTGACCACAACAAAGCATGTATTTTTAATTTTGATGAAAAAATTAAACAATTTCATAATATAAATATTTCAGAATATATTCCACAAAATTTTCTAACTTTATCAGTAAATATGAAATCGCTTGATGATTCTGTGATAATTGCTAAATATCCAGAAGAAATTGTAAATAAACTTTTAAAACTAAAAGAAGGGATAGATGATTTATCAAATGAAAATAATGCAAAGTTTTCAATAAGAATAGATCATCATCATTACCTAACTAAAGATATAAATAAGGCAACTTCAATAGTGAAAGTTGATAATTCTTCTGAGAAAAATGTTAAAATTATAAAGGAAATGAAAGACCCTAGTAAAACTCATTCATACAACGCTAAAAAATGTATACAGCTAGTTACCGAAAAGTTGAAAAAAGAAGGTATAGAATTCCAAACTCCTGATGCTAAAAATACTTTCAACATGTATTATTTTAGTCTATTTATAAATTATTACGAATTAAAAAAAAATGAAAAATATTGTTATATTTATAAAGTTACTAAAAGCCCAGTATATTCATACTCGTATCAAACTATAGAATTTATAGTTGATGAAATAGTTAAGGATTCAGAAAATATAATAAAAAATATAAAAAATAATTTGGCAAATAAAAAAAAGCTAACCCCAGGGGCAAAGGAATTCTAAGTCTAATGACCTACTCTCATTCGAGAACCCAGCCTAATCCTTCACAAGTTAGCTTTATAACTGTAAGTTATAATGCTTTGAAGATAACTATTATCTTCAGTATTATTATATCATTTTACAGAAAAAAGTCAATATAAAGAAAAGCCTTTAAAATAAGTATATTTTATTTTTTGTGTGATAAATGTATTATTTTTAGGGCTTTTTAAATTTCTAAAAAATTTTAAAAATATTCTTGCATTATTGCAGGGGAAGTGTTATATTAAAATATGAGGTGAGAAAAATGGATAGATATAAAGAAATAAGAAAAAAGATGATAGATAAAAGTATAACATGGGATTTTATTATTGAAAACAGTAAAAATTATAAGTCTTCATGGGGAATAAGATTAGCAATAAAAAACAATCAAAAGAAAGCAATAGATGAGGTAGAAAGCATATTAGCGCATGCTTAGTTTTTTTATATTCATCATTTTGCGAAAATGCATGAATGATGGATGTTCTACATGAATACAAAAATAAAAAGCCAGACCTAAGTCCAGCTTTTTATCCCAAGATTTTAATTCATTACTTTGTTTTCAATAGTATTATATCAGATCACAGGAATTTGTCAATATATAAATTAAGACTGGAGGTGATGATAGTGGAAGACAATTTAAAAAAATTAAACTACGGAGAGGTTATTAAAACAGCAAGAAATAGAAAAAATTTAAAATTAATGACAATGGGGGAGATTGAGGATTATGTTCGTGAGTTGGAAATGCTAGTATGTGATGCAAGTTGGGCTAAAACATATTTAGAACTATTAGTGAACTCTGCAAAATAATTTATTATAAAATAATATATTTTTGGTAAAGATTGTTGATAGTAGTTTCAAAATCATTACCACTAATATGAACTTTTTTCTTAGATGTCGAGAGTGACATATGGAAATCGTCATTTAAAATTTGGGGATAGTTATTTAAAATAGTATCAACAGTTTCATAAATAGTGGTATTAGTCTTATGCAATTAAAAAGCCGCCTTTCAATATAAGATAGTAATATTATAACATAAATTTAATTTAAAGATAGAAATTATAAATAGATAAAAACAAGAAAAATATTATAAAAATAGAGGTGATTAAATGGAAATATTGATAATCATATTACTTATTCCAATAAATATAAGTTTAATAGGATTAATAATCAAACTAAACTCAGTATTATATGAGTTACGAGCAATAAAAATGCATCTATATCGAAAACCTTCATTTAAAAAATTCTCTTAATAGAATAAAAAAAGATATAACACCACCAATGGTAGAAATAAATTCTAAACCCGAATAAATTGTTCTGGGTAATTTTTTATCAAAGGTATATGTTAAATATTTCATTGTGTATTTCATAACATTAGAAAAATACACAGGCGGAAAGAACAACAAAAGAATATTAAACCTTTTTTTATCTTTGAATTTAGAAAATGCTCTTTTAAGAACAAGGTCAATAGAATCAGTTATTTTAATAAAGCTATTTACACCATAAATTGTATTATTGTTAAGTGAAATATTACTAACAAATGCTGGTGTATTTCGTAATAAGAATTCTAGTGCATTTATATCAAGTTTAAAATTCTGATCTGTTAATTTGATTCTATCACTGCCAACAAGAAGATAATATTTTTCACATGAAAATCCAAGTTGGTCATGTAAGAGTCTAAAATCTTCATTATCAAAATCACGGTCAATTACAATATTTTGAAATTCAAGTAATGTATATAACATTCTGTCAGTAAATTTAACATAAGAAGAATATTGGAAAATTTTATAAATTTGAATAAAAAATCCAGTAAGAAAAATAGAAATAATTAAAATATTTAGCATTCTAACCCCCTAAGTTTTAATTAATTATAGCATGAATTATAAATGGAGGGAATATTTTAAGAAGAAAAAGGGTGTATTTGACGGTTTAAAAGTGTACCACTTTAAGGCAAAAATCCGGTCGAAAAGTGTACCACTTGATTATTAAAATAAATTTGGGAATGAACATAGTCAAACTTAATATTTCCAATATCTTATAACCTAATTTTATCAATTAAATGAATAATTGAATATGGCAAATAAATCATTATAAACTGATAAATGTTAATGCAAGTTTATTCTGTTATAAATTCATTAATGATACTGAAAATAAAATATTTTCTACCTTTTAGGCATGTATTTATACTAGATAAAGAGCTTTTAAATTAAAAAATAAAAATTTCCTTAAGGCTGGTATACTTTTGAACCGGATGAGTGGTACACTTTTAAACCGTCAAATACAAAAGGGAGAAATAATATAGATAGATAAAAAATCTATCTATTATGGAAGAACAGCAGCAGTAATATAAAAACAGGAAAAATATTATAAAAATAGAGGTGATTGCGTATGAAATATGGGCATAAAATAAAAATACAAAATAATAATGGGGAATTATCAGGAATAGAAATTGATGGAATGAGATTAAAAGGAGTTGAAAATTATAAATTATCCAACTCCTATGATCCTATAACAAATTCAAGGAGAACAACATTGGAAATAAAATTTGGTTCTATAGAGTCACTTGAATTTGTCGGAAATTAAAGCTGTTATTAAATTAGAAGCAATTTGTTGTAAAGTTTCGAGAGAAAGAGAGCCGATCTTATTGGCTATTTCTTTAGTTTTAGACCAGTTATTATTCTCACGAATATTAGCTAAAAAGCTATGTCCTAAGGGCTCTAAATCATTAATGCTAATATGGTCAAGGTCACGATTATCAACAACAATATAATTCATTTTATAACATTGATTTAAATGATAAAGAATTTCATCATAACTATAATTTGATAAGAAAAAAAGTTTTTTTAAATTAGTATCATTAGATTCAGAAGGATCAATGGGTCTAAAAATAAAAAAACGACCTTGTTCAGTCTGTAAGAGTATATCTCTGATACAGTCGGGATTTAGTTTCATATAATGGCTCCTTTCAAATTAAGATAGGAAATTATAACACGGAATTAATATTATTAAAAGAAATCGGACAAGTCCAATGGCTGATATTAAAATAGGAAAAATAATATAAAAATAGAAGATAAAAAGGAACTCTCGTGTAAGGATTCTGAGAATTAAAATAGGAGGCTAAGGTTAATGTTAAAAGATATAAATCTCGGAATGGCTTATATGCTTAGTTATGTATTTGCTCTTCTTGAAGTATGGCTGTACTTTCAGTTGAAAACTTCTTATAGAAAGGTTCTGTTAATGTTGGTAGTTGTAGTTCATTTGCTAATAATGATGATTCTAACTCTTATGGGGAGCCAATAAGTGGAGTAATAGGGCAAGTATTACTTTTAAGGGAAATCTTAAACTCCCCTTTTCATACCTCCTGATTAAATAGAGAGGTGTCCCTCTCTATTTGTTTATGGTCTTTTGGTGTAAGGAGCATACGAGGACCAGGTTCGATTCCTGGAGAGGCCTAAATAAAAACAAATAAAAATTTATAAAAAAGTGAGGTGGCAGACCTCTAGTATTTTTTGGTAGAAATTCTTCAGTTTTATTTGTTCTGGAAAGTTAAAAAATAGGAGTGATAATATGGGAAATAAAGGAACATTTAGACAAATATATACTAGTTTCTGGCGTAATACATATATACAGGATGAGATGACACCAGAAGATAAGTATTTTTATTTGTATTTATTAACTAATGACCAGACAAAACAAATAGGAGTTTATCAGGTTACACAAAAGCAGATAGCCTTTGATACTGGTTATTCTCGAGAAAGTATCAAAGCTTTATTACACAGGTTTGAAGAGCACCACAAATTAATAAAATATTCTCCAGATACAAAAGAAATAGCAATTTTGAAATGGGGCGGACTGAATTTTAATAAAGGCGGAAAGCCGATAGAATGCCTTTTAGAAAAAGAGTTTAAGGAAACTAAAAATAAAGAACTAATAAAATTAGTAATGGAAGATATTGAAAACGAAAATATAAAAGAATTTTTAGAATCATTATTTGTAAAATACGATACGTGTAACGATTCGTATCACGATACGCCGGACGATACGTACCACGATTCGTCAAAAAATGATGAAGTCAATAAAACCGGTACTTCTTACGATACGTACCACGATACGTATGACGATACGGGGGGAATAAATAATAATAAACAAATAATAACTAATAATACTATAGAAGAAGAAGAGAAAAAAAATGATCCGTTAGGAAGAGTAAAATATTTTTTTGAAACTTTAATTAAAAATCAAAACTTAGAAATAAACGAAATGGAAACAGAAATATTAATAAAAAATCATTACTCAAGGCTATATAAATATGATATGAGAGAGCTGAAAAAGATTTTAGAAAATATAAATAAAGTTAGGTTTATTAATGAACAGATGAGGGAAAAAGCTGGTAACGACAAAAATTTTGTAGCATGGATAGTAAATAATAGAGATTTTATTTTAATAGGGCAGTATCAAGATCGTCAGAAGAAGGATGGAAAGAAAAATGAAAAGTTTGCGGGAAATAATAGAGGAGAACCGAATAAGGGATGGAGTCAATTTAACTGATGAAGATCTAAAGCAAAACTTCATAGAAGAATCCAAAAAAGAGGGAGCATATTACTATAACCAGATAAAAGAAAATGAAGAGAAGATTGAAGCAGAAAAAAGACAAAGAGAAATAGAATTTTATTGTCGACAGTCACTGATAACTCCTAAGGTAGTAAAAGGGAATTTTGAAAATGTGGTGTTAAATTCTAAAACAGAAGAGAAATATTACAAGGAACTTTTAAATTATTGCAAGGTATTTGATGAAGTGAAAGTTGATGGAATAGGAATATTATTAACAGGAAATCCAGGGACGGGAAAATCATTTTATACAAGCTGTATCTATAATGAATTAAAGGATAAATATAAGGTTTACAGATTTAATAATAATAGATGACTTAGGTAATGAAGTGATGGAAAAAGAAAGTAAGGCAGAGAAAGATGAAAATTCAATAAATTGGAGACAAGAAAGGATTTTTAATCTGATACAGGAGATCTATGAAAATGAAATTCCGGTAATCATAAGCAGCAATCTGACATATGGGCAGTTGAATAAATTTTTAGAGATAAAAGGCAGTGATAAGTTGATGGATAGACTAGTGGAGCAGTGTAAACACTTTCGCTTTGATTGGGAAAGCAGAAGAGCAGAAGTAAATAAAACTAAATTTCAAAAATATTTTAGTTTTTGATTGGAGAAAAATGGAAATATTAGGCTTTTTAGAAAGAGGGAATAGGATCACAGTATTCAAAGATAAAAATAAATATATTTTCCATGGGACTGAGTATAAGGTATTTCAGACAAAATATGAGTTTGATAAATATGTGTATCAGAATAAATATGGCTTTATTGGAGTGGTTCCGGATGAATGAGAAAGAAGAAAAAGAGTTATTGAAACGGAAAAACAAAGAGCTGGAATTGCTAAGGGAAGGCATAGAAATTTGCGTATGGAAAGTGTATCTGGCTAAAACTATAGAGGATGCGGACAGGAAAATAGAATTTTTAAAAAGGATAAGAAAACAGGTAAATGAGTTCAAGTAGGAGGAATAAAAAAGTAATGAATATAGTTGTATTAAGCGGGTATATTGCTACTCCGAAACTGGAGTTAAAGCAAACGGAAAATAAGAAAACCTTTTTAAGATTTTCTTTGGCTATTAGTAACGGAAAGAACAAAGAGGGTAAACAATATAACCCGGATTTTATTTTATGTGAAGCTTGGGAAGAAAGAGCAATGCATATAGTTGAATACTATGAAAAAGGAAAAGGAATAGAGTTAACCGGGAAAATAAAGCAGGATAAATGGGAAGATCCAGCCGGAAATAAAAGAAGCAGACTAAAAGTTTTAGTGGATAAAATAGAATTTCCGAAATCAAATAAGCCTGAAACAGCTAAGGCAACGGAGCCACATGATTGGGAACCTGGAGGAAAAGACAACGATACCCTAGATGACGATGATTTCCCATTTTAAAAAAGATAGTAGGAGGATGAAATGATAAAACAATTTTTACTGAATAGAAAAAGAAAGAAATTAAAAAAATCAAAGGAGTGGATAAACAATTTACAAATAATAAGACCGGCCCACTATGAGATATCGGAAGTAGAGATGGAAGTATTGAAACAGGGAAATAGAAAGCTTTATATTCAACACTTAAAAAATTACAGAGTCTTAAAAATTAAAAAAAAGCTGGACAGAGTTCTTAATGATACTGAAATACAAAGAATAAATGAAGTTTTAAATAACATATATTTTGAAGAAGTGGACGGGAAATTATACTTTTTCACTTATATAAACCTGTACAGCGTAAAAGGATTTGATAGTATAAAGAACTCAATAGAAGTATTTAAAAGAAAGGCTGGAATAGTGCAAGGAATTCTCTGGAGTTAGGTGGTTTTTATGAAAATATACAAAGGTGATGCATTAGAACAATTAAAAAAGATAGAAACAGAAAGTATAGATTGTATTGTAACAAGTCCGCCGTATTGGCAGCTAAGAGATTATGGAGTAGAAGGCCAGCTGGGATTGGAAAAATCTCTGGATGAATTTCTTGAGAAATTAACAAATATATTTCAAGAAGCTTATAGGGTATTAAAAGAAACAGGAACACTATTTGTAAATTTAGGAGATACTTATTCTAATAGTGCAGCAATACCAGTTTGTGGTAGAAAAGGTTTTTTTAAAGGTGAGGAATATGAAGCTTTTAAAAGAGCAGAGTATTTAACAGAGGGAGTATATGATAATAAAAAACAGTTGTCAAAATTTTATATAGATAAAGAGGGCCTTTTATTATATGTGGTAGGTAAAGACGGAAATATTGTAACACTTTATGATATAGATTTTGGAATGAGCAGAATAAGAAATAAAAATATACTTGTGGAGATTCTGGGAGAAATACTTGAAAAGGAAAAAGAACAGCAAGAATTTGAGCGAAAAAAGAATGAGGAATTAAAAGAGCTGGAAAGAAGACGAAAAACTATAGAAATGGAAAAAGAAGAGTTAAGGGAAAAATTAGGATTGTTGGAGTCGGATCAGGGCCTTATAAATAAGCAGATAGAAAATACGAGGAATCAGGGTAAGGTGTTAGATATGCATATAAAGAACACATATAGGAAAATAATAAAATCAATTGAATTTTAGGAGGAATGTTATGTATATAGTGAAAGAATACCTTCATGGTGAGTTTTTGGAATCATATGAATGCGATTCATTGGAAGAAGCAAGAGGAAAAGTAAAGGAATTGAAATATAATTCTATGGGTCCATTTAGTTTTAAGATTTTTAAGGATGATGAAGAGGTAGAATAAAAAACTATTTTTGGAAAAATTATAGGAAAATCGGAATAATGGTTAGAAATATTATAAACACTATATTTAAAAGTCCAGATTCCGGATTTTTTCCGGAGTTTTATAAAAAAATCTGGACTTTAAGGAGGAGAAATGAAAAATGAATGGCAAAGTGGAACAATATTAGCCGAACATGTTTGCACCGGAAAAATAAGAAGTATTGATAGATATTTATATAAAATAAAAAAAATAGATAGGGTAAGTTTGGATAAAGTGTTATCTACTATTGAAAGACCGATATTTATAATAGAGTGTACATATAGGGATATAGATGAATATTAGGAGGCAAAATGGAAAAATTAATAGAAGATTTGAGAAATATGCTTGTGAAATCAAACTTATATACATATAAAGAGCTGGATAAAATGCCGGATATAGCAATACAAGCAAAGTTTCAAGAACATTTTGAAACAGTTGAAACTATGAATATTCTTGAGAAAGATATAGAAGTATATTATATTCCGAAAACATTTTTAAGAGGCTTGATGGCTAAAAATAAAGCTTTTAAAGAAGTTAAAGGACAATGTGAAGTTAATAAACTTAAAGAATTGAAGAAAGAATATAAGATTTTAAAAGCTGAAATAGATAATCTTGAGGAAAAGG
This sequence comes from Fusobacteriales bacterium, assembly GCA_031285605.1. Taxonomy (GTDB): domain Bacteria; phylum Fusobacteriota; class Fusobacteriia; order Fusobacteriales; family Leptotrichiaceae; genus Sebaldella. The sequence goes on from JAITVW010000232.1 coordinate 8,763, forward strand.
AAGAAACTATAAAAAAAGAAATATCAGATAAATATAAAAAATATCGGAATAAGGCTATTGAGATAGCAAAATTTTCAATATATAAGAGAATATAGGAGGCTGTATGCATCAACAATTAGAAATGTTAAAAGAATGGAGAATAAAATTTGAAGTGCCGGCACAAAAAATAAAAAGAGCAAACTATGCGGAGAAAATAGAATTAAGACATAAATTAATGGCAGAAGAAAACGACGAGTATCTGGCAGCAGCAGAGAATAAAAACAAAGTGGAAATAGCGGATGCATTAGGGGATATGCTTTATATATTATGCGGTACGATAATAGAACACGGAATGGAAGAAGTTATATCTGAAGTATTTGAAGAAATTCACAGAAGCAATATGTCAAAATTAGGGGATGACGGAAAGCCTGTAATAAGAAATGACGGAAAAATAATAAAAGGGCCTGATTATTTTAGACCAGATTTGCTAAAAATAGTATATAAAAATGAATTCCTGGAACCTATAAAATTTTATGATGGTGATGAGGAAGAAATAGATCTAATGTTGAATATAAAATATACCAAAGAAGAGGCAGAAGAAATTTATAAAAAAGAAATTATAAATGAATATGAGGAATATAAGCTGAAAGAAATATATAGGGGGCATGTGAGGCCGTGGGATAAAGAAGAAGATTATGATGAAACATACAGTTTTATAATGTGTGATAAGACAGATAAAAATGCTTTTGAAGTATGGTGTGCTGCTCTGGAGTATGTAGGTGATGAAGATGGTATTTAATGACATAGAAACGCAGCAGATGAAAAAGAACAGTTTCGGGAAAGAGCAAAATTATAAAAATATAGACCAGTTATAAAATGTCAAGTAAAAAATAAGAAAAATTTATAAAAGTGAAATTTGCATCACAAAATAGACAGTCATCCTGTCTAAAGATTAAATTAAAAAATAAACTTACTTAAT
>JAITVW010000279.1 GCA_031285605.1 Fusobacteriales bacterium
CTGAATGCAAGACCTATAATAGTGGACGGCAAGGAAGTCCTGTCATTTAAGCTGGATTCAAGAGATAATGATATACACCTGAATATAGACGGACAGATTCACTTCAAGGTAAATAAAGATGATAAAATAGAAACACAGCTGTCAGATAAGGTAGTAAGACTTATAAAACCTGAAAACAGGGATTACTTTATGATATTAAGGGAAAAGTTAAAGTGGGGAGATTCCATATAATATTTTAGACGGGGTAAAAATATGTTAAGAGAACTCAGGTTAAACAACTTGGCTATTATAAAAAATGTTGATTTAAATTTTGAAAATGGATTTGTAGCTCTTACGGGTGAAACCGGAGCTGGAAAATCCATTGTTTTGGACGGAATTTCACTTTTAATAGGTGAAAGAAGCAGTTCGGACATGATAAGATCAGGCGAGGAAAAACTTACGGCTGAAGCAGTATTTGATCTGACTGAAGAGCAGGTAAAAATATTGCATGATCTGGATTTTGATATAGAGGATGAAGAGCTTATAATAACAAGAAATCTTTCCAGAGACGGTAAATCAAAGGTATTGGTAAACGGCATGAGAGTACCCGTATCGAAATTAAAGGAAATTATGAGTCATATTCTGGATCTCGTGGGACAGCATAATCATCAGTATCTGCTGAATAAGAATTATCATTTGTTATTACTGGATAAGTTTTTAAGCAAAGACGGACTGGAACTAAAAGATGATATAAAGAAAACAATACAAAAAATAAGCAGTTTAAGTAAAAAAATTAATGAAATAGAGGAAATTAAAAGACAGGTAGAAGAAAAAAAGGATATTTATGAATTTCATTTAAGCGAAATAGACGCTTTGGAGCTCAAATCCGGTGAAGATGATGAGCTGGAGGAAGAGTATAAAATATTGTTTAATGCTGGAAAAATAAAAGATAAGCTTGCAGATTCCATTTTGAATCTAAAGGACAGTGAGTTATCAATTTTACGTACTTTACAGAAGACACGCAAGAATTTTGAACAGCTGCTGAATATAAGCGTATCTTATCAGGAAGTTCATGACAGTCTGGAAAAATTTTATTATGAGCTGGATGATATTGCATATACTGTGGAAGATATGATGGATGAAGTTTCTACCGATGAAAACAGACTGGAAGCAGTAATAAACAGAATTGACAGCATAAATAAATTAAAAATGAAATACGGTTCTACAATAAAAGAGATTTTGGAATATAAGGAAGATATAGAGGAAAAGCTTGGATTGATAAGTTTTGAAAATGATGAGCTTGATAAATTTAAAGCAGAAAAACATAAAGAAACAGAAAAATATTTCAGCCTTGCGGAGAAATTGAGCAAAAAGAGAAAAGATGTGGCTAAGGATATAGAAACTAAGCTGAAAAAAGAGCTTAAAGATCTGAAAATGGAAAATGCAGTTTTTAAGGTTCATTTTGAAAAGAAAAATGAACTAAGAGAAAAAGGAATGGATAATGTAGAATTTATGATATCCGCAAATCTTGGAGAAGAATTAAAGCCGCTTGGAAAAATTGCTTCCGGAGGAGAAATTTCAAGGATCATGCTTGCATTAAAAATAATTTTTTCCAAAGTAGATAATATATCAGTTTTGATTTTCGATGAAATTGATACTGGAATAGCAGGAGAAACTGTAAAAAAAGTAGCTGAAAAGCTAAAAGTAATTTCAAATGATGTACAGGTGATCTGTGTTACACATTCGCCGCAGATAGCAGCCAAGGGAAATCAACAGTTTTTTATAAAAAAAGAAGTAGAAAATAAACTTACTGAAACAAAGGTAGTACGGCTGAATGAGGAAGAAAGAGTGAGAGAAATTGCAAGAATGATATCCGGCGATGATTATTCGGATATATCAATTCAGCATGCAAAAGAAATACTGGGTGTTTAATATGGAAAATAAGACTGTAGTAATGGAATTTCTGGATTATCTGAGATATGAAAAGGGAAGTTCGGAGAACACTCTGAGCAGCTACAAACGGGATCTTAATTTATTTTTTTCGGTGGTGTCGAAAAATTTTCAGAGTATAGAGGCTAAGGAAGTAATTGATTATGTGGACAAACTGTCCAAAACTGTCAAAAGAAATACTGTGCTGAGAAAAACAGCTTCAATAAGAGCATTTTACAAATTTTGTTATATAAATAAATATATAACTGATAATCCCACAGAATATCTGAAAAATCTGAAAAGAGAGTTTAAGCTTCCGGAAGTATTGAAATTAAGTGAGATAAAGGACATAATTGATGCAATTCCAAATACTCCGGAAGGTGTCAGAGATAAGATAATAATAAAAATTCTCGTAGCAACAGGAGCGAGAATTTCAGAAGTTTTAACTCTTGAGATAAAAGATGTGGAAAATCAGGATTATGAATTTATCAGAGTTTTAGGAAAAGGATCAAAATACAGACTAATTCCAATATATTCACAGCTTGAAGAAGAGATCAAGGCTTATATAGAAAATGACAGAAAAATATTGATTTCGGAAAGAAAAGAAAAAAAAACCGAAAATAAAAAAAAGAATCATGAATTAGAGTATAAACTATTTTTAGGAACAAGACGTGAAAATTTTTGGAAAAGATTAAAAAGATATGCCGAAAATGCAAAAGTAGAGAAAAACGTTTATCCTCATATATTCAGACATTCAGTAGCAACTATGCTTATAAATAATGGTGCAGATATCAGGATAGTGCAGGAAATACTCGGACATGTCAATATTTCCACTACTGAAATATATACGCATGTAGGAAAAAGAGAGTTAAAAGAGATTTATAATAAAGTAAAAATCGGCGACGAAGAGTAACAACCGTATTTAAAGAAAATCATATTATCATTATACGTAAGATATCAGACGAAGAAGTTCGGGGTAATTAAGCAGTGAAGGGTATATTGTTTGATAAGAGCTTTTAATTAATTAAATATAGTGTCAGTATAGAAGCTAAAAAGTAAAATATTCCTCTTTATATATTACGAGGTATATTTTTATTTTATAAAAATTTTATAAAGGTTATTGTTTGTATAAAACAGATAATACATCAGAGCTTAAAAATAAAGATTAGAAGAAGTAAAGAAAATACTAAGATAAAATTAAGCCTATAAAACATTAATTAATGGTATTATAGAATAAAGAAGATGTAGAAAAGAAGGAAAAACATGAAGTTTAAGAAAGAGATACTGGATAAAATTCCATTTAAAGAGACAAATTATATTTTTGGTCTTGTTTTTATTTATATACTGATTTTACCTAATTTATTTCCGTTAAGTAATGTAATGACAGCTATTTTTGTGGGTGTCTATTGTTATAATACAAATAAAAAAGGTTTTAGTAAAAGCAGGGCAATAAAAAGATATGTCATATATTTTTTATCTTTATCACTTTTACTTTTTATATGTTATTTTTCTACGTATAGCTGGATTCTGCTTATAGTTTTTGGTTTTCTGGTCACATTTATTATTATTTTTTTTGGAATGGAGGAATATATACCCGGATTAAAGGACTATTTTCCGACATTGTATGTATTTGCTATTTATCAGGGAAATCTCCCGGAGCTTTCGCTTGTTTTTACAAAAATAGAGGTAATGTTCGCAGCGATATTTATTTCGGCAGTGTACGGAATTGTAATGAATAAAGGCAAGCCTATAGACAGAATAACAGAATGTATAGATAAATATCTGACGGCTGCAATAGAGGAAACAGAACAGTATCTTGCAGGAAATAAGCAGAACTATGACAGAGTGATTGAAAATACCCGTAAAGCATACAATGAATGCCTAAAGGAATATTATAAGTCCAGTGAGGGAATATATCTGGTATCTCTGTTAAGCAGAGAGATAATGCGCCTGATACTAAAGCTGCATTTTTTAATAGAGAACATAAGAATAAACCCTAATTCAGACAAGAAAAAAATGACAGAAATGCTTTATTTTTTCGGATTACTATTATATGAAAATAATAAATTCAATAAAAATGACTTTGTATGGAATGATAAGGAAGAAGTAGAGTTTTTTTATGATGTGTATAATCTAAAAAGAAAAGTATATGAAAAAAATGATGTTGGAATTAAGCTGAAATTTTTTCCTGTTTACAGAAAAGATGAATTTATATACTGGTTCAAATCGAATTTTAGCAGAAAATCAATATTATTCAGATATTCCATGAGGCTGGCAATACTGATGACAACATCTTTCATAACTGCAAAGCTTCTGAATTCACCAATGGGGTACTGGCTTCCCATGACCAGCGTACTGCTGTCCCAGCCATATTTTGAAGAAACATATAAGCGTGTAGTGGCGAGAGTAATAGGAACATTTACAGGGCTGTTTCTGGCCTCATATCTTTTTAAGGATATAAATTCTCAGACATTGATATATATACTGGTTCTTATACTTAATTATACCATATTTCTTATAGTAGGACTAAACTACTTTATTGCCGTAATAGTGATTACAATAACAGCAATGCTTTCTACAAAAGGTATGCAGACTCAGGAAGTATTATTCTGGAACAGGGGATTAATGACATTTCTCGCCGGATTATATTCTTTTCTGGTAAGTTATATATTTAAAAGTACCGCACAAAAAGAGATAAAATATAATTTTACAAATTTACTGAAAATAAGAGTAGAAATGCTTGATATAATACTGAATCGCCATAAAGGGGCAAAAGATAACAGAAAATTTGACAGGCTTATGATTAATTCAAATATGTACAGAGAAAAAATTATTTTTCAGCTGGGAAAAAAACCTGATAAAGAAAATATAGAATTTTTGGGAATGGATACTATAATATCAGAAAGGCTTATAGCGCTTCATATGGCTATAGACCTGAAAGCTCTGACTAAGGATGAGCAGGAAAGTCTTGCGATTCTGCGGAAAGTATGGCTTTATACATATACATTTTTTAACAGCGGAAATATAACTAATCCAAAGGCATTTCTGGAATTAAATCTTAATGTCAGAAAGATGGAAAATAAACAGAATAATGATATATATAAATTATTGTCCATAAGCTATAATTATCTATTGAAAGTAATAAAATACGGTAAAAATGATCCAAAGCAAAAAAGAAAATTAAACTTTTTCAGAAAAGTAACAGGCGTGTCAAATTTTATCTTTAAATAAAAAAATATCGGAAATAATTTTATACTGTGGACTTACCGGGGAAAATTTTTACAGGGCAAGAAATTTTTTTGAAAACGGGATAATTAAGAAAGAGCAGTAAGTTTTTCATTTTAATTAATAAATTATAAAAAGGTTCTGTATCAAACTCAATGTCGTCGACTTAAGAAAAAAAACTTGACAATTACCAATACAATCACCTCATAATTAAGTATAAAACTATAATTGTGAGGTATTTTTTTATGATTCAGCGAAGTAAAATCTTTGATTTATTCAAGAATATTTCTACTTTCATTCATTCTGATACCTTTAAAAATCAACACACTATGTCAAAAACTAATTTTACCGGAAAACGGAAACTTCCTTTTTAGAAAATTATCATTTTTATTCTCACTATTCCTAAATAAAGTCTGACCTGTGAACTTAATAAATATTTTGAAGCTCATGCTCTTGGAAGTAGAACTGCTTTCCACAGGTAAAACTAATAGACTTAAACAGGAAATATATGCTAACCTGACAATTTGTAATATTGCAGCCCTTTTCAAACATTTGAGTGACTATAAAATAGATAATGAATTAAAAAGAAAATCTTTAAAATATTCTTATCAGACTAACAGAAGTTACTTACTGGGGGGATATTAACTAAAAAAATCTCATTACTAATTAAATATTTGAAGCTACAATTCATTATTTTTTAGATATTCATATATATTTTTATACATAAATTCTCTTTTTGCTTCCTTTTTTCCTTAAGTTGACGACATTGGTTTTGATACAGACCATTTTATATCAGAAAATTATTTCTTTTTAATAATAATTCCTTTACTTGTAAATAAAAGAGGAGTATCAGGAAAATCACTTTCCGTAAGCTCAATTATTTTTTGAAGAGCTCTGTTTTTAGAATCAATTTTCGGACCGCTTCCTTTTGCCTGATATGTAGATATAATCTGTCCTTCTACAAAATTTCCGTTTTCATCTAATTTTATTTTGAAAATAGGAGCAATTCCTTTCACACCTGTGAGACTGAAGTTTCCATAAGTAGCAAAATTTCCTGAACTGTAAGATATAAATTTATCATTATATAATTCTACAGCTCTTATAACATGCGGTCCATGACCGAAAACAATATCAGCACCCGCATCAACCATTTTACGGGCAAAATCATGTACATCTCCTCTGTTCTCACCGAAAAATATTTCATTTCTTTTGGGAACATGCTGAAATTGATCGCCTTCAGCACCGCCGTGAAAAGATATAATAACTATATCAGAATTTTCCTTTAATTGTTTTACAATTTTTTCGGCATATGGAATGTCATTTATGCTGACAGTACCGTTATTAGGTGCAAAAGCGGCAAAGCTATATTTAATTCCCTCTTTTTCAAAGATAATAAATTCATCGGTTTTAATAAGACCGGCATATTTAATTCCAAGCTTATCAAGATTTTCTTTTGTTTTTGCTCTCCCTACAGGACCAAAATCCCCGTTATGGTTATTGGCAATGCTCATTATGTCAAATCCTGCATTTGACAGGTATTGACCGAAAGAAGAAGGTGTTCTGAAAATATAACAGACAGAAGGATCGGAGCAGCTTTTCGGATTTCCGCCGCTGTCAAAAAGAGTTCCTTCAAGGTTACCGAATGTAATATCAGAATCTCTAAGATAAGTTTCTACATTTTTTAATATATTTTCATTTTCGGGCGGAAGTGACGAATCAGAAGGATAATTGCTTCCCAGCATAATATCTCCCACAGCAGTAATAGTGATTATTTTTTTCTGTTCTACCGGAACTTCCCCGGTTATATTGTCGGATAAATTATTTTCGTTGTCTATTTTGATTGTTTCCCCTTTTTTTCCACATGAAAATAAAAATAAAAACAAAAACAAGGATACAAAAAAATTTTTCATTTTCAAACTCCTTTTAAAGACATTTTTATATAGTATATCATATATATTATTGATTTATATTAAATAATAATATTTTAAATTTAAATATAAAATTAAAATAATAAACAGAATAGAAAAACTCAACAATTTTTTGAATAAATACATTAATCTAATTTACTTTTTACTTAAAAAATGCTATTATTTGGGTGTTATAGGACTGTAAAAGTAAATTTGGGAGTTTATAAGGCAAGGAGGTATGATTGAATGAAATATGTAATAGGTGAGGGAGAAAGAGTTCTGGTATTTAAGAATGAGAAACTGGCGGAATACCTGAAAAGCGGAACTTATAAAATTTCCCGTTTATCAAATAAAAAATATGAAAAATATGTTTGTGAAGGTTTATTTGAAACTGAGAGAAATCTGGATTTCCTTCTTCAGTATGAGGGGCTGGCAGAGGAACTGCAGGTTTTGGATGTTCAGGAGGACGAAATATTAATATATTATAAAGACGGAATATTCCAGGGTGGTTTTTACGAAGGTAAGTACGCATTTTGGAATGTTGTGGGAAGAAATTCATATGCAAAGCTGGACTTGAAAACAGCATTTGAAATGGATGAAAAAGTAAAAAATGTCTTTTCCAAAACAAAACTGGGCGAGATGTTTGATATAATAGAAATAGAGGATTATCATATAGCTCTTTATTTTAAAAGCGGAGTATATGAAAAAGTACTGAAAAGCGGAACATATGCAGCTTCAAAAAAATATTTCAAAAATATTTTTCAGAAAATAGACCTGAGAGAAGTCATGGTTTATGACGAAACAATGGAAAAAATCTTTGATACAGAACCTGAAATGATTCATGATTTTGATATAAAAAAAGTAAGGGAAAAAGAACTTTTGCTCTGGTATCAGGATGATCTTTTTAAAGGGAAGTGTCTTGCAGGAAGTTATCTTTTCTGGAATAAACTGAAAGATAACTATTTTGAGATAATAGATCTGAATAACGGAATAGAAATAGATGAAAAGTATCTGGATATTTTGGATAAGCTCGAAGGCGTATATACCAAGTATGAAGTAAAAGACTATGAGGCCGGTCTTCTGATTATAGATAATCAGTATAGAAAAACGTTAAAATCAGGAGTGTATTATTTTTGGAACGGTCATCAGAAAATAGAGGTATATCCTGTAGATTTGAGAATAAAACAGCTGGACATGCAGGGAGAGGAAATTCTTACCAAAGACAGAGTACTGCTGAAGTTCAATTTTATAGCACAATACAGAGTAGTAGATCCTATTACCAACTATAAAGAAATAAATAATGTAGAGAACCAGATATATATACTTGTTCAGATGATTTTAAGAGGATATGTAGGTGTAAACTATCTGGAAGACCTTTTGGAAAACAGAATAGAAATAGGAAAATATGTTCTGGAAAAAGTAAAAAAAGAGGAAAGAAAGTATGGGATAGAGCTTTTGGATGCAGGAATAAAGGATATAAAGCTGGCAGAAATGAGCGGTATGGAAAATACGGCATACAGAGATCAGATAAAAAAAGAAAAAGAGCCTGAATCTGGATTTTTAGTAAAAGCAGAAGTTCCCGAGGAAGTAAAAGCAGATATTGAGAATATAATAACAAAAAAATCTGAGTATGTGGAGAAACCGGAAGAAACAAAGGAAGCCGAAGCAGTTACAGAAAATAATGAAACTGAGGAAATAGAACCAAAAGCAGAGTCGGAACGGGAACAAGAGCAGGAAAAAATTTCAGAGGAAAGTGCAAGTGCAATTTTGGAAGAACTAAGTAAAATTTTGGCAAAAAATAGTAAAAAATAATAATATATACAGATAAAAATCCCGTGGTCAAAATTACGGGATTTTTTTATAAACAGAATTTTTTAATAAACTAAAGACAGCGGGAATAAAATATTTTCAGAAAAGTAATAGTAAGACAGTTGAACAGAATATACGGAAAAATATCCGGTTTGTAATGTGAAATTACAATATCTGATTGATAAATACAGTGTTTTTTCAGAAAAATATTTAACACTGTAGTTTTACTATAATCTTTATTTAAAAACCGTAATATGCTATAATATTTAAAAAATGAAAAGGTGAAATTTAAATGAAAAAATTATATATCGGCATTTTTGGTTTATTTTTAATATTTAATACAATATCTTATTCGACGCTGTCTGATGTCATTAACAGAATAGACAATGCAGTGAACCCAAAACTGAAATTTGATGTGGGCAAAGCCTCCGGAGTGTGGTATTTGCTTTATGACAATGATATAAAAACAAAAAATCTTGAGAATATAACAATAGATCTCGTACAGGAAGGCGAAGGGTACAGCTATATTACCAAAAGTTACAATCCTAAAAGAAATGTATGGATAAAAGAAGAAAAAAGGGCGTGGATACAGGAAGACAAGAAAAGTGTTTATTTTTATGTAAGAAAGAATGGTCCGATAAACTACAAAAATGAAATTTTATATTTTGATGATGGTATGAAGTATCTTGTTATTTATTTTAAGAAAGAAAATATAATAAGAGTTTTGGCAAGAAGCGAAATGCCGAGCAGTGAAAAGATAAATGAAATAATGGCGGAAGTAAAAAAGCAGGGCTATAATATATCAAGATTAAAAAAAATAAGCTGTAATCCTGCGGTATTTGACGAGGGAGAATTGAGAAAAACAGAGAAAGAAAGAGAGCTTTACGAAAGATTGGGCAGATTCGGAGAAAGCGGTACAATAAACTTTGATGAGGCTGTGGAAATACCTGAAAACTAATTTTAAAGGAGAAAAATGAAAAAAATTATAATATGTTTTAGTATATTTACAGGCATACTAACATTTTTATTTTTACTTTTTTTTATAATGATGCTTACACCGGTAAAAGAATTTAAAAATAAATATGTAGTTGTGAGAAAGGGTGAGAGTTTTAACCAAATCTACAATGATCTTGGAATAAAATATACCCTGGTTGACAAGGTATACCTGAAAATTACCGGTAACGGCTCAAAAGCAAAGGTCGGTTCTTATAAATTCGACGGAAAAGGAAGCAGAATGGAAATCATCAGTAAAATTGTAAGCGGTAAAAGTGATGAAATAAGACTGACTATACCGGAAGGATTTTCTAACAGGCAGGTATTTGAGAGAATAGAAAAGCTGGGACTTGGATCAAAAGAAAAAATGGAGCAGGCATTAAAAGAAGCAGATTTTCCTTATCCGCATCCGAATAATAATTATGAAGGATATTTTTACCCTGAAACTTACTTTTTTTATGAAGGAACAAGTGAGAAAGAAGCAGTGGATACTATTTTGAAAGAATTTTTGAAAAATTATCCTCCTGAAAAATATCCGGATAAAGATGATTTTTATAATAAATTAAAGCTGGCATCAATAGTGGAACTGGAAGTAGTGAAAAAAGAAGATAAAACAAAAGTAGCCGGGATATTTTTGAAAAGGCTGGAAATAGACATGAGGCTCGAATCGGATGCAACATTAAAGTATGAGCTGGAAAGACAGGCATACAGAAAAGAACTTCTTACGGATATGTCTTTATATAACAGTTATAAGCATAAAGGCTTACCTCCCACTCCGGTGTCAAATCCTTCAAAAGAAACTTTTGATGCTGTAGTGAATGCGGAAATAACCGGAGATTTATTCTTTTTTACATATAAGGGAGGAACTTATTATTCAAAAACTCATAATGAGCATTTGAAAAAAAGAAAGGAGAGCGGGCAGTTAAAGTAGTATGAAATTAAAAATAATATTAACAGCTGTTTTCCTCGTGATTTATGGTCTGCTTTCCGGGAAAGAGATGAAAATAGCCATTTTAAGCAATTCGGGAAATCAGCTGTATGTGAGAGCAAATAATGAAATAGAAGTTTTTTCCGACGGAGTACTTCTTGGCAAAAAAAGAGAAGTAAAATTTTCCGCAGGAAAAAATACAGTAACTTATGAAGGACAGTCTTACGGTGATATAATACTGAAGCCCGAGGGAGCTGACTTTTTATATATAAGCAAGAGTGGGAAGAGTTTTGACGGTTATCGGGGGAACTTTGACCTTATTATCGAAAACGGAAGAATAGTTCCTGTAAATCTTGTAGAAATGGACCAGTATCTTTACAGTGTGATACCTTCGGAAATAGGGAAAAAATTTCCTGATGAAGCTGTAAAGGCTCAAATAGTAACATCTAGAACATATTCTTATTATAATGCCAAAAATTCAAAATTCAAAAACTATGATATGGTGGATAGTGTAAATTCACAGGTATATAAAGGAATAGCAGCAGAAGATGAAAAAATCAACGGTCTTATAGACAAAACTAAAAATATAGTAATGACATATAAGGGGGAAACCATCAATGCAATATTTCACAGTGACAGCGGAGGATTTACGGCTAATGCGGAAGATGTATGGGGGGGTATACCTGTAGAATATCTGAAAGCAGTGGATGATTCGGGAAATACAATGGATTCTCCGAGAAGATACTGGACTTATACTATTACAAAAGACAGTTTAAGAAAAATATTCGGTATTTATCCTGAGACAATAGAAGTGGAAAGAAAAGATAACAGAATAAAAAAACTGTTTCTAAAAGGAAGTGTAAAAACAGTGACAGTAACCGGAAATGAATTTAGAAAAAGACTGGGTTATACCAAGATTTTCAGTACTGTATTTGATTATTCGGATAACGGTGGTACATTCACATTTAACGGAAACGGATCAGGGCACGGAGTAGGATTGTCCCAGTGGGGAGCTTATGCTCAGGCAGAGAAAAATAAAAAATATGACCAGATTTTGCAATACTATTTTACCGGAATAAAAATAGAGGAATATAGAGATGCTGGATTTTAGAATAACCGACAAATTAAAAAAAATTATTGGAAAATATGATTTATTGAAAAAAAATGATAAGGTATTAATAGCTTTTTCAGGAGGACCGGATTCGGTTTTTCTTTTTCATTGTATAAATTTTTTCAGGGAAAGTCTTGGACTTGAACTGGAATTAGCATATGTGAATCATAAACTCAGAGAAGATGCGGATGAAGATATAAAATTTGTAAAAGAATTTGCAGAAAAATATGAGGTAAGGTATTACATAAGAGAGGCAGATATAAAAGAAACTGCGGTCAGAAAAAAAATTTCCGAAGAGGAGGCCGGGAGAGAAGAACGATACAGAATATTTTTTGATATTATGAAAGAAAATAATATTGATAAAATTGCTACAGGACATAATCTGGACGATAATATCGAGACTTTTATCTTCAGACTTCTGAGAGGAACAGCATTAAACGGGTTAAAGGGGATTCCTGTAAAAAGAGGAGTAATTATCAGACCGATTCTGGAATTCAGAAAAAATTATATTTTAGAAATGTTGGATGGTGCAGGGGAAGAATACAGACTGGATTTTACGAATTTTGAAACAAAATATACCAGAAATAAAATCAGAAATTTGATTTTTCCTTTGTTTAGCGAGGTTAATCCTTTGTTTAGAGAAAAAATAGCAGGATTGATTGAAGAGATAAATAATTTTGAAGATAGCGAAAAAAGTAAAGAGTCTGTACT
>JAITVW010000015.1 GCA_031285605.1 Fusobacteriales bacterium
AAAGTTTACCCTGAAAATACAGCGGTGTCAATTTTTCTACAGAAACAAAAAATAAACCTGCATAAAATTTCGCAGGTTTACTATAATTATTTAAGATTTATATTTTATAAAATTACAGAACAGAATAATCAACTATCTCTATCCCTTTACTTACAATAAATTCTTTTATTTCATCACTTGTAATAACATCCAGCTCTGTGAGTCTGGGATAATTATATGAACTTTTCAGCGTATCTGTACATAAGAAAGCCGGATGACACATTAATTCCACCACATCATACATCATTACATTCTCAACGACAGCTTTAAAGTCCTCTACTCCTACCTTATCAGCATAATATCTGTCTTCAAATAAATCTATAGTTTTCAGAAACAAAGGAATAACAAGTTCTTCCCCTAGTTTGGTAGTCCTTCCGGTTCTCCCTACTCTTACAGGAAGATTATATTCTTTCGCAATGGCAAAGACCGCTTCTGTCATTTTCAGACTGTACAGATGAACATGATGATGCCCGTCAAGATGTGTAGGCTTTATCCCCATATTTATCAGCTTATCTATTTGTACTCTCATTTCTGTTTTTATTTCTTCAATATCGGCTTCTTTCATTAATTCGGGATATTTCTTAAATACACCGTCTTTATCCACAAGTGTTTTTCCCAAAGATAATGATTTTTCTATAAAAGTAAGATGAACCCCTATAGAAGTGATTCCTTCTTTTTTGGCAAGATTTACCGCATGCTCCGCATAAGGCATATTCATCATAATTGTAGTAGATGAAAGTACCCCGTTTTTCATGGCTTCTACTACACCATAGTTTATTCCTCTTGTTCTTCCAAAATCGTCCGCATTAATTATCAGTTTCAATTTTACACCTCCGGAAACTTCCGGTCTTTGACAGCAGTATATTTTTTCTGTCAAAGACCATTCTTTAAATCTCAAACAGCGTCCCGGTTTTTACAGTTAATTTCAGGCTCTGCTGCTTTTTTTCATTATTTCTCTGCCTTTTTCTATATATTTCGTTATTCCGAAATCTTCCACGGTAAATTTCCCGTCTTCCCATGTTACTATATTTGCACTGCAGTTTGGTATCTGTTCCTTTATCTCAATATCCGGCTTTACGGCTTTTAAAAAGTTCAAAATAGATGTCCCGTGAGAAACAACCAGAATATTCCCGCCTTTTTCCCTGTTTTCCTCTATTATTTCATCATATGCCTTTTTCTGTCTTTCCACCAGTTCATCAATACTTTCACCATTTGGAAACTTAAAGTCTTTTCTTCCTGCATGAAGTTTTTCTATTAATCCCGGATACTCTTTTTTTACTCTTTCTGATTTTTCTCCCTCAATATCTCCGAAAAACATCTCTTTCAAGTTCTTTAACATTGTCAGCTCCGGCTCTCTTTTCTGTAATAAAATCAAAGCCGTGTCTACTGCCCTTTCACTTGTGCTTGAATATGCCGCCGAGAATTTTATATCTTTCATTCCTTCCGCAGCGTATTCTGCCACTTCTATTCCCTCAGGAGTCAGCGGCGCATCACAGTAACCCTGCATCCTTAAAAATTTGTTAAATAATGTTTGTCCGTGTCTTACTATGTAAAGTACTATCTTCTTATCATTCATTTTTGAACCTGCCCTTTGCTTTTTTAGATATTTATATTATAGCACTTATACTCTATTTTTTCATTTTTTACTTTTAGAAATTTCAATAAAACCATAACGCTTCTGATATCCGTTCCAGCCGGTTTCATTATAAAATCAACCATTACGACTGATTTTAGCCTATTGTTTGTCAAAAAAATCTTTAAACTGAGGAAGATATTTTTTGTGAGCTACTAGTAATTCATCTAATACCTTTTTACCGATAGTGCTTCCGGGTACTAAAGGATTCGTAATGAATGCTTCCAATGCTATTTTATAATCTCCTGTTACAGCCGCTTCTATTGTAAGTTCTTCCATTGCTTTCATCATCTGGATATATCCTCTTTGCGCAACAGGAAATTTCCCGAAATTAAGAGGTTTTGGACCAGATGCAGTTATATATGCAGTAGTTTCTACAGCACAGTCATAAGGAAGATCATCTATTGTTCCATTATTACGTGTATTTACTACCATTAATATTTTCTTGTCATTATGTATTGAATTTATCAATTCACATGCAGCATCTGAATAATATGCTCCTCCTCTTTTTTCAAGCTGTGCAGGCTTATCTTTTAAGTCCGGATTTTTATAAAGTTCAAATAATTCTTCTTCCACTCTTTTTACCACTTCACCACGAGTTCCCTCATTTTTATAGCTTTCAAGTCCCTTTTGAAGCATATCGTCCTGAAGATAATAGTATCTGTGATAATAACATGGTATCATTCCTAAATGATCAAGCTGATCCTGAAGAAAATGCATTACTTCTATATTAGCCACTCCTGCTTCTTCTTCACTTATTACTTTCGCAGCTACTTCTCCTGTTATATCATTACCTTTATTATCGTATACTTTGTGCCATACAAAGTGGTTTAATCCTGCAAAATGGAAAAATAATTCACCGGCATTCTTGCCAAGAAGCTTTGATTCACTCATCATATGGTTTACAGGAACATTGCATAATCCCACTACTTTTTCATATTTTCCATACTTTAATACAGCCTCTGTTACCATTCCTGCCGGATTTGTAAAGTTTACAAGCCATGCATCAGGACAAAGTCTTTTCATATCTTCAACTATAGAAAGAATTACCGGAATTGTACGAAATGCTTTCAGCATACCGCCGGGACCATTTGTTTCCTGACCAAGCAGATCATTTTCAAAAGGTATTCTTTCATCTTTTATACGGGCATCAAGGAAACCGACCCTGAATTGTGTAGTTACGAAATCTGCACCCTTTAAAGCTTCTTCTCTGTCCAGAGTCAGATGTATCTGCCAGTCCAGTCCGGCTTTTTCTACCATACGTTTTGCCAGATTCCCTACTATTTCAAGCTTCTCTTTCCCCTCTTCTATGTCAACAAGCCAAATTTCCCT
Source organism: Fusobacteriales bacterium (assembly GCA_031285605.1). GTDB lineage: Bacteria > Fusobacteriota > Fusobacteriia > Fusobacteriales > Leptotrichiaceae > Sebaldella. The sequence continues at coordinate 3,005 of JAITVW010000015.1, forward strand.
TATTGGAAGCTCCGCACTTCTCTTAATAAATCCCTCAATAAGTTCCGGTGTGTAGCTGGAACCTCCGCCAATAGTTACAATTTTAATTTTTGACATGTTACCATCATCTCCTTATATAAAATTTGTTAATTAAAAATATTTACTTATTATATAATCTTTTATGCACTAAGTGCAGACTGTTCTTCTTTTAATTTTTGTGCATCTATTATTTTAAAGAACGGATAATATATAAAGAAAGTCAATACTATATTTATTACCTGTATTACCCCTCCGGATATACTTGCCGTAGCTAATGCCCCTCCGAGAATAGGCGGTGTCGTCCATGGTATCGCTATACCTGCAAGCCTTGATACTATTCCTAATTTCATTGACCAGTATGTTATTGTAATCGCCACTACCGGTGACAATATAAACGGTATAAGCATAAGAGGATTCATTACTATAGGAAGTCCAAAAAGAATCGGTTCATTAATATTGAAGAATGCCGGTCCTATTGCGAGTTTTCCGATTTCTTTCAGCTGTTTGCTCTTTGAAAAGAGGAATAATATCACTGCGAGTGAGAACGAAGCTCCTGACCCGCCCATTGACTGAAATATATCAAAAAACTGTGTTGTTACAACATGAGGCAGTTCTGCTCCTCTTGCTCCTGCCATATAAGCGGCATTATTTTCCGCCATAAGCTTATAAGTTACCGGAGAAATTATACCCATTATAAGGGCTGCACCGTGAATTCCCGTTATCCACAATAAGTGGACAAGTAATGTTACCACAAGGGCTCCCCAGTATGTTCCCCCGATTCTTGTAAGCGGTCCTACCAGTATCACTCTTACTATATTATGCATATCTCCAAATGAAGTATACATTAATCCGATTCTGATTATCCATACTACAGTTAATATTATCATTCCCGGAATCAGGGCTGCAAACGACTTTGCCACTGCCGGCGGCACTCCGTCAGGCATTTTT
>JAITVW010000027.1 GCA_031285605.1 Fusobacteriales bacterium
CATTGTTTTTACTGCAAGAGGTCTCTGCTGAAAAGTTGCACATCCATACCCTGTAATATTTTTATCTGTTTCCACTTTTACTACTGTAAGATTATGGCGCCCCGGTTTTGTTACAATACATTCTATATTTTTTATTATTGTAGGAGTCATTAATTCTTCCTCTCTTCTCAAAGATTTATAATTTTGCCTGTTTCTGATGTTATTAAAGCATTAAATAATTTCATTGTCAATTTGGTTTCAAAAAATCACCAATAATAGGAAAATAACATACCAATTTACCGGAATAAATCAATAAAACCCTTTATTTTAAGCTTATAAGTAAAAAAATATATAAAAAATGGTAAGTTTGATTTTCCCGAAAGATATGGTATATTTAGTATAGAAAATTAGTAGCTGCTAAAATTTAAAAATAATATACACTTTGGAAGGAGAAAAATGGATAAAAAAGAAGTTGTAAAATTAATTATCCAAAATGTTGGTGGGAAAGAAAATATTAATAATGTCTGGCACTGTATGACCAGATTAAGACTGGACTTAAAAGACAATAATAAAATAAATCAGGAAAATATAAACAGACTTGATGGAATAATGGGTTCACAGCTTCAGAGCGACCAGTATCAGATAGTTATCGGAACAAATGTAAAAGATTATTATGATATATTTTCCAAAGAAATAGAACTGAATAATAATACCGAATCTCAGAATGACAGTAAAAATTCCAAAAAAGGAATAATTTCCATATTTATGGATATAGTATCGGGTGTTTTCGGTCCTATTGTTCCGGCTATTGCCGGAGCAGGAATGATAAAAGGGCTTCTTGCAGGTTTTATTGCCTTAAAGATTATTTCCAATGAAAGTGATACGGTAAAAATCATAGATATGGCAGCAAGCGGTGTATTCATTTTTCTTCCGTTTTTCCTTGCAGTATCGGCAGCAAAAATATTTAAGACAAACCAGTATCTTGCAGCAGCAATTGCAGCGTGTATTATGTCACCTAATATGATTGCCGCTGCAAAGGAAGGTACTGTTGCTTCATTTGGCTTCCTCGGCTTTGTTCCTATACCGGTATTTAATTACAGCGGAAGTGTCATTCCCATTATATTTTCAGTATGGATTTTGAGCCATGTTTATAAACTGGTGGATAAAGTCATGCCCGAAGTTCTAAAAACTGTTTTTACACCTACAGTTACTTTATTTATAATGTCTTTTCTCACATTAAGTATTATAGGACCTGTGGGTATTTATCTGGGAAAAGGTCTTGCTGTTATTATACAGGCATTATTTAATATATCTCCTGTTCTTGCCGGACTAATCGTAGGAGCAATCCGTCCTGTGGCTATACTTACCGGAATGCATCATGCCATGACTCCTATTGCACTGCAGAACTTTCAGGAACAGGGCTATGATATGCTTATGCCTATGATGTTTATGGCAAATATGGCCATCACAGGTGCTACACTTGCGATATACTTTAAAGAGAAAGATAAAAAAGAAAAATCTGTAATACTTTCCTCTGCTATATCCGGACTTCTTGGAATTACAGAACCGGCTTTATTCGGAGTACTTACAAAATATAAAAAGGCTTTTCTGGCAGCTACTATAGGCAGCTCGACAGCATCTGCATTTATTGCATTTTTCGGAGTGCGTATTTACGGATACATATTATCCAGTAGATTCAGTCTTCCTGCATATATAGGACCTTACTTTCCTTTTGCAGCAGCAGGAATACTTATTGCCATCATTCTTTCATGTATACTTTCTTATGTGTTCGTAGTAAAAGGAAAATAAAACTGCTTTTTGACTTTTTTAAAAACATATCGGTGCATTTACTGCATCGATACTTTTTTTATTTTTATTAAAAAAACCGCCCGAATCAATTCAGATCAAGGCGGCTGTTTTTTTTCATTAAGGGGGGATATGAAAAATTATTCTTTTTATCAGCTTAAAATAATTCTAACTCTTACAGCTTAGGCTATTCTTTTTTTATTCCTATTATTTGATTTATTTTGTCTTTTTTATATATAAGCTGTTTTTACAAAACCTTTCCTGACCTTATAAACCTTACAGCTAAACATATTATATAAATATACAGAAAATATTTTATAAGATTATTATGGTGAAAAAATCCGGCAAAATCAAAAAACTGTATCATGATCTATTTTGCTTATGATACAGTCTTCTTTACTCAGGAAAAGAATGTGGGAAACACTGAAAAAAATACATTTGTAATAATCTGCTTTTTAGAGAAAGAACTTTATTCAAATATTTTTCAGATGAATTATGCTATTAAAATATTTTAAATTAAAATCCTAAACAAATTTAGAGAAAAAATATTATTTTAAAAAAACTTATAAAAATCTTATCCAGCATTTCCCTTATTCTCCCCCTGAGTATCTTATTAGTTTTTCCGGTATTGCTTCACTTCAAAATCTGTCAGTTAGTTTTACATCAGCTCTAATTCAGAAGCAGCATCTTCATCCAGAATTATTGTAATATCAGGATGCAGTCGCAGAAGCGATGACGGAATATCCTCAGTTACTTCTCCCTCAAGTGCTTTTTTTACTATTGATGCTTTATGTTTCCCGTTTACCGCAAGTATCAGCTTTTTCACCGCAAATACACTTGCCGGTCCTATTGTTACAAATGAATCAGGAACATATTTTATATCTCCTACCTCTCCGGTCATCAGTTCTTTTAAGTCTTCCGTTATAGGAACTCTATATGTTTTATTGCCGAATTTCGTTAATTTTGGAAGATTTCCGCAGAAATGCCCGTCTGCTCCCATTCCCATCAGTATTGCGTCTAATCCTCCGTCTTTTTCCAGTATTTCATCATATTCCTTATAATTTTCCATTGTAAGCTTATGTATATTTTCTTCTTTTATTCCGGCAGGTGTGAGATAATCAGTTCTGAGATTGCTTATTGTCACTCCTTCTCTGTCCAGTCCCTTAAAAGGTACCTCATCAAAATTATAATAATGTACATTATCAAAATAATCTTTTCCTTTTACCTGCGCTATCATCTGTCTGTAAATCTCTTTCGGTGTACTCCCGGCAGTAATTGAAAGGTTTACTCTCTTATTCTGATACATCAGACCCATTAAAATATTTACAGCTGTACTGCTCATTTCTTCATAAGTTTTTGTTATAATCAGTTTCATGTCTTCCCCTTTCTATATCTCATCACCATTAGTTTCAATTACTTTTTTATACCAGTAAAATGATTTTTTAGGAAATCTTTTCCCGGTTCCTTTTCCTTCATCATCTATATCTACATATATAAAACCGTATCTTTTTACCATTTCTCCTGTTGATGCACTTACCAGATCTATACAGCCCCAGCTTGTATAACCCATGAGATCCACACCGCTTTCTACAGCTTCTGCCATAGCTTCTATATGGTCTCTCATATACTGAATTCTGTATTCATCATTTATTTTATTACCTTCTTCCAGAATATCATGCGCCCCCAGTCCGTTTTCCACCACAAACAAAGGAACCTGATATCTGTCATAAAGCTCATTCAGTGCTATTTTCAATCCCGTAGGATCTATTTCCCAGCCCCAGTCACTGGCTTTCAGAAATGGATTTTTTATGGCTGAAAGCAGATTTCCGTTAGTTTTTTCCAGATTTCCCGAATCTGCCGCTCTTACTGCCGACATATAATAACTAAATCCTATGTAGTCTGCAGGATAGTCCCTGATCAGCTCCAAATCTCCGGGCTGTATATCCAGTTCAATATTTTCAGCCTTAAATACTTTTTTTATATAAGACGGATATTTACCTCTTACCTGAACATCTGCACAAAAATTATTAAACATTCTGCTTTCTTCCAGATTAACCCATTGATTGGCAGGATTACTGTCATATGAGTAACTTGTACCGTAAATAATCATGCACCCTGCTCTTAGATTCTTATCCAGCTCATGTGCTTTTTTCACCGCAAGACTGCTTGCCATGAACTGATGGTGAAGACCCTGATATATTTCCTGTTCTGATGTTTTGGTATTTTTTCTTACAAATCCCTGACTAAACAAAGGTATAAAAAAGGCACTGTTTATTTCATTAAAAGTCATCCAGTACTTTACTTTTTTATAATATCTTTCCAGTACAGTATCCGCATATCTTTCAAAAAATTTTACCAGCTTTCTGTTTTTCCATCCACCGTATTTAACGGCAAGATTCAAAGGCATTTCATAATGTGAAATAGTTACTACAGGTTCTATACCGTATTTCAGACATTCATCAAACACATTGTCATAAAACTTCAGCCCTTCTTCATTCGGCTCAGTCTCATCACCCTGTGGAAATATTCTTGACCATGCTATAGACAGTCTGTAGCATTTAAAGCCCATTTCGGCAAATAAAGCTATATCTTCTTTATATGTATGGTAAAAATCAATTCCTTCATGATTGGGATAAGTATATTTATCATCATGTATCTCAAAGTCAAAATCAGGATTTCTTATTATTTCCAGTCTTTTTTTACCTCCCGGTATAACATCCATGATAGAAAGACCTTTCCCTCCTTCTTTATAGGCTCCTTCCAGCTGATTTGCCGCTGTTGCTCCTCCCCAAAGAAAATTTTCCGGAAATTTTTTCTGTGAATTCTGCATAAAATACCTCCTTGTTTCTATATATTTATACTATAAATTATGGTATGCATTCCATGTCAAGAACTTTTTTATTATATATATATTAAAATCATAAAAATATTTTCAATTTACAAACCAACATATAATTTCATTCATTTTTATCACAGATAATACAGGATATTTTAATTGTCTGTCAGGCAGAAAAGGGGAGAATATCAGGTTATGAAACAGATAGCGGTACTTTCCTTATTATTAAACAAGACACTGTCCCAATATACTATTATTACAAAAAAAGAAACTGCATCAAAAATTTCTCATCTTTTGTTACAGCTTCTTTAATATAACTACATAAATTATTCTGATTTTCCATATAGAAAAAATTCCAACAGCCGGAAACCAAATAAAAAACAATAAATATTACACTAATTTTTACAAAAAAGATTTTTTTGGACTTGAACATACCAGGTTTTTATCCTCAAAAAATTCTTTTTCTTTAATCAAATAATTAAAATACTGCTTTTAATGCTACTCCTGCTCTGTAATCATTTTCCTTATCATTTCCTGCTGAATATTCTCCTGTCAGAAATATTCCATATCTGTCTTCTACTTCTACTCCTATTGACGCTTTTGTTCTGAATGTTCCTTTTTCATCCTGCGGTTTTGAAAGTTTATGATATCCGTCCTCTATAGCTGTTAATCTTGCTTTTTCTCTTTCATTTAAGTCAGCAAGCTCATATTCATATGCAAAATCAAGCGTTCCTTTTAACTGCCATGCTGATTTGCTTCCTAAAGGTATAATACCTTTCAGTTCTACACCGGCTCGCGGTTTTGCGCTCCATGCTTCATTTCCTTCTACCTCAAGAGCTTCCAGCCCGCTTTCATTAAATGTCGGTCTCATTACATACATTACCTTAAATGCACCATATGGCATTATACTTGCTTTCTTCCCAAATCCGAATTCTTTTCCGAGTATATTGTCACTTGTTATGCTGTATGTTTCATATGTCCCGTTCATTTCTGATCTTCCAAGCGGCGACGACCAGTCTATATTTCTGTCTATATTATGAAGACTCACCCTTCCTGTCAGGTCATTTCTCACTTTCCATCCGTTTACCTCATATTTATTATGAAGGCCAAGCTGGATTGTATCCACCAATTCTTCACTCTTATTATCATCTTTAAACTCAAATCCTGTATGTAAATATCCCAGAGAGTATCCGAACATATGTCTGTAAGTTCTCTCTACTTCACGCAGAGCCAGTATACCTGCAGCAGTATAATCATAAGGAACTACTCCGTCTGTATCTTCATTTGCTCTTCCTTTTCCGGCTATTACATTTATTTTTACATTTTCTTCTGTATTATTTGTAGAATTTTGCAGCAAATCATGTGAATTTGATAAGATCGAAGCTATATCCGCCTCTCTCTGATTTATATTAGCATACACATTTCCGGCAAGACTTGCCATAGCATGCCTGAATTCCGGCTCAGACTGAATCATATCTATTTTATCAAATATTTTTAGTCCGTCGCCTGTCTGCCCGGCATATTTCTTATTAAGAATATTTCCAAAATCTTCATACCAGAGTCCGTCAGTAAATTTATTATATGCTATTCTTGTCATTACTATGTCGGAACCCTGTCCCGTAGCATCCCATGTTAAAGACTGGCTTATATACTGTCCTTTTCCGTCAAGCCCTCTGAATATATTCTGAAGAACATATCTGTCAGCAGAAGTTCCTTGTGAGAAATCAGGTGTTATCTCAAGTTTATCCGGTATTGTACTTCCTCCGAAACCTACCTGATTTGAAGCATTTGTAACAGCCTCATTCGTAGAAGGGTCTACTTTTACAATAACTTTCATATTTTCATATGAGAATTTATTTGCTACATCTATTATTATTTCTCCGGAGTTTATCAATGTAGGCAGTTCCGGAAGCTCATAACTTTTTGAAGTAAATCCGGTTTCCACATAACCCGTTCCGCTTATATTTCCGGCTCCTCCGATTATGTTTGAAGTATTAAAGTCTGAAGTATAACGTATTCCTACACCGTTTTCATCAGTACCTCCTGTATTGGTTATAATGATTTTACCGTGATTTTCCACTGTAGTATTTTCTCCTGCAAGATATATACCCGTTACATTCTTACCTGTTACATATATTTCACCGCTCGCCGCATTATAAATATGCGCTCCGTTTCTTCCTGCCATTCCTATTACATCATCGCCGGTCATGTTTATTTTACCATGGTTTTCCACTCTTGTATTATCTGCAAATATTCCTATAGCTCTGTTCCCGTTACCTGTAATTGTTCCATAGTTATATGATGTAGTAAACGCATCTTTCACATACATACCTACGCCGTCTTCACCCACAGTGACAGTTCTTCCTGCTCTATTCTCCACTGTAGCGCCTTCAGCATAAATACCTACAGAATAACCTGTTTTCTGTCCGTTGCCCATATCTATCAGCTTTGAGTTCCCCAATGTAATATCAGCATCATTTATTATTACTCCTTCAGTCTGAAGACCTTCCAGCTTCATAAAATCTCCCTGAAGTTCTTCCACAGTATAAATTCCTCTGTTATATATTCCTATATTTCCGGTACCTGTACTCCCGGTAATATTGGCATTATTCAGGATACTTCCTGCTTTTACCATATAAAATGCCGTATTATCTGAATCTGTCATATTTATCTGACCGTCATTTATAATCGAGCTTGCTCCGTTTCCATAAGTAAATATGCTGCTGTTCAAAAGCGTGATCGGTGCCTGATTCCACAAACTCGATCCGTTTTCAAGAATAGTACCGTAACTTCCCGCTCCTATATCCATTACTGCTGTCGGTCTTATACTTACAGCAACGTTATTTACCGCATACAGACCCACAGCCTCGTTATTTCCTGTATGAATCTGCGATCCGTTGTCTATATCAAGTATTCCCTGTTCTTTGTATATACCTGTTCCTTCATCCCCGACTTTTATTATACCTTTTTGTACTACAGAGGTTCCGAGACTGTATATTCCCAGAGCTTTTGCTCCTGATTCTATAGTCCCGTCATTTACTACAGTGTCTGTAAGACTTTTTGTATATATTCCAATTCCGGGATCATCAGTACTAGTAGAATTCCCTATTTTTATTGTTCCGTTATTTACAATATTCTGTGTGCCATTTACCGAATAAATTCCTATTACTTTATCTCCTGCTAAATCTATAACATGGTTGTTCTCCACTGTTCCCGCATTATTATCTGTATACATTCCAATCGACCCGGAAGCACCGCCTGCTATAGTATTATTATTTACTATATCCTGACCGCCTCTTAGATATAATCCCGTAGAATTCATTCCTATATTTATTATTCCGTCATTTTTCGTTATTGCTCCTGAATCCAGCGCATAAAGTCCTGCTGATGAATCATTTACACTAATAGACCCTGTATTCAAAAGTCTTGTACCATTTTTACCATATATTGCGGCTGAATCATTTCCAAGAGTTATTACCCCTTTATTTTCACCTTCCACAGTATACGGCGGCACAAATCCTCCGGTATACTGTCCGTTTAGTAAAAGACCTACTACACCTGTTCCTGTGGAACTGATATTTGAAGATGAATCAAGTAAAATTGCCGAACCAACTCCGTTAAGTAATGTACTTCCTGATCCCAGACTCTGGGTACCTGTATAGGTATAAGCCGTATTAGTCATATTTCCGATAATGTAAGAAGAACCGGCTGCTGCATTTATTGTAAGATTATTGGTAAATGTAGAATTCAACATGTTAAACAGCACAATGTTTTTTCCGTCTATATTTATTACCCCGGAATTTCCGTTTAAAATACTGTTTGTCATGTAAAAACCAATTGCTCCGTCGCCTTTCAGGTTAATTTCACCGCTGTTTATTGTTACTTCACTATCTTCCGTATAAAATGCAATCCCGTTTTGTCCCACTGTTATCTTACCGTCATTTGTTACTGTTGATTTTTTAGCGCTTATTCCTATTCCGCCTGTTTGTCCCGACATATCTATATTAGAATTTGAAAATAACTTTACTGTGGAATCAGCTCTTGTAAGTACCGGCTCGGTGTTATTGGCAAATATTCCGTAGTTTCTGTTTCCTGAGCCTGTAATCGTATTTATTAAACCGTCATTTTCAATCTCTATTTTCCCGTCTCCATAATCAGGATTTACCTTATTTTCTGCATATATTCCTACACCGCCTGAACCAACAGTTATTTTTCCGTTATTTCTCACATAAGAGCCGTTATATGCCACTATGCCCATAGAATCTGATCCTGCTGCCGATATTTCCCCGTTATTCAGAACTTCTCCGTAATTAGTTACTATTCCGGCAGAACCAGCCCCTGACATATTTATTTTTGATCCGCTGTTTGCTGTTATTGTTACATTATTTCTTCCTGTATTACCAAGATAATTTTCCTGCCCTATTGCATACTGCCCTGCAAGTGTCCCTGTCATGGTTTTTCCGCTCAGCAGTTCCACTTTTGAGGAAATAAACTCTGATCTGTTATATACATCATTTCCATTATCTATATTAACATTCAGATCTATGTTTAATCCGCCTTTGAATACTGAATACGGCTTATAGTTCGGATTACTTGACGGATCTATTGTTACAGTTGACGGAAGACTTCCTGTTATTCCTTCCGGTGTAGCATCGCTAAGATTAATTGTACTTCCGGGATTATCAAGAACAAAAAGACTTGAAGTCGAATCAGTCAGTTTTATATTCAGTTTCCCGCTTCCTGTAATCATATTTGTCAGAAAGGAATTTATCCCTGCCGGTACTCCCTTAAAATAAAATGCTGTCCCGTTTGAATTTACTGTTGCACTGACTGTACCTGATACATTAAATTTCCCTACTGCATCTCCTGCCGACGAGTAGTTGTACAGCATGAGACCTCCGCTATTGGCAACAAGATTTACCGTTCCTGTAAGATTTACTGTTGCTCCTCCTACGGAATTCGGCCCGTCTGCATAAAGACCTATTGCTCCGTTTGAAGAAATTATTGTTCCTCCTGATATTGTTGTACTTACAGTGTTATCTTTGGTATATAATCCTATTCCTTTATTGGAAGATATATCTACAGTTCCTCCTGTCATGCTGAATGTTCCCTCATTATAAATACCAACGGAATTATTGCCGCCGGAATTTATAGTACCTGTATTCAAACCGCTTGAACCGCTCAAAACTGCAATTCCCTGCGAACTTTCTGCTCCCAGATTTATTGTTCCGTTATTTGTCAGTGATCCGTTGTTAGATGCCAGCATTCCTGTTACTGTATCTATTCCTGAGTTTATATTTATAGTTTTTCCTGCATTAAGTCTTATTAGTGTATCTGTTCCGTTTGACTGCATTATGATATTATTTCCATTTCCTTTGCTTATTGTGAGGTCTCTGTCCAGAGCTACCGTTTTAAAGTCAGATCTTATCAGAACCCCGCCTGTTGCATTATCATCAAATTCCAAAAGGCTTAGATGAGTGCTTCCAAGAACCATATCCTCAGTCTGAGTGTTCAGATAGTCTCCTCTTCTCAGAATCCCTACACCGTTTGACCCGTCAAGAACTACTCTTAAATTTCTTACATTTCCTATAGGATCTGTGGAACTTACTGCCGCTATTTTCTGTGAGAATGATACTCCTACATTATTTGTCCCGGCAACTGTTATTATCCCGTTTGACCCGTCAATCTCTGCATATTCGTAATAATCAGCTCCTAATGTTCCGCCATACAAATCCCCACTATTTGACAGATCCTGTACTCTCAGTCCGTAATTCAGACTTCCGTTTACATTGATGTTTCCGGGCTTCACTTCTACATTTGGGCGCCCCGTATATGGTTTTCCGTTTAAATCACCTTCTGTGTAAGTTCCTAGCATAGCCGGTTTTCCTGCGTATGCTCCAAAATCTATTCCTATGCTTTCAGTATTATTTACATTTATTGTTCCCGAATTTATTGTATAAGACTTATACGGCGACTGTGTTCCCTCTGAGTCAACCATAATTCCTATTACCTGAGTTCCGGACACCAGATTTATTATTCCCGTATTTTCAAAAACAGAGTATCCTGTGAGCATCGACGGCATCACTCCGGATCCATTACCATATAAAAGCTGATGTTCTACTCCCACAAGTACAGAATCCCCTGCAGTTTTACCATTCAGATCCATTGTTCCGCTGAAATCTACCTTTATTCCCTTACTTGTAACATTATAAGGATTATAGCTTATAAAACGATGAGTCCTTGCCGAAGTAGTATCTGTATTATTTATATTAAAATTTCCTTTTATATTTACATCAGAATTATTTACCATACTGTAAAATGCATTAGTTACAGAACTATAAGCCCCGTTTGTCAGTGAAGAGGAAGTTCCGCCCTGTATATAATTTATCGTTCCCGTGAAAGATGTTGTCAGTCCTGCGAATACGTCTACATTTCCTACAGCCTCTATTTCTTCCTGATTTCCAAACATAATTCCCTGAGTACTACTGTTTTGAAGTATATACATCTGATCCTGGCCAAAACCTGTAGGTATAAATGTAAGATTCGGCGGTGTTGTTATATTAGGAACCACCGGTACCGGTGATACAGGATTAAATGCCTTTATTGTAAGTGTCGGTACTGTGGGAGCCACAGGAACATCAGGTGTAAAATTCGGCAGCTGTATATTCGGCTCTGTCGGTATTGAAGGTGCCGGGTTCAAAGAACTCCTGTTTATCACTTTAGGCGTTATATTTATTCCCAAATCGATTTCTTTCGGTACCTGCGGACTGTGATAACCCTTAAACCCGTCTGTCTTGGTAATATACTTTAGTTCGGTATCCAGTATATTTCTTATTATTTCCTGATCCTGTATATTTAATTCATTTATTATATTATAATATCCGCCCATTACTGATGCCAATTGTGATGACGAAAGAAGTCCCGTATTTCTCAGTTTCGCTTCCATTCTGTCATAAGCTTGCTGATTTTGTTTATTTGCACTGCTGTTTGTTTTAGGTTTAGAGTAAAATTCAGCATTTTCCAGAGTA
>JAITVW010000204.1 GCA_031285605.1 Fusobacteriales bacterium
TTGTGGGTTTATGCCAAGCAAAGTTCTTATTTCAAATCGTCACGCACAAAAAATGCTCGCAAACTATAGATTATCAACTATTTCAAAGAACTATTTTTGTTTTTTAGTAGACACTAATGTAATTATTTGATTAATTATTTGTAAATTAACACTATAAATATAATCAATTATTCTCAGTTATGCTACTTTTTAACCCTTTTCTTATTTCGAACTCACGTTAAATAATGTAAAAGATTTTGCAATAATTAAAATATAAGTTATATTTGCAATTGCACTTAAATATAACAATATAATGAAAAAAATATTTTATTATGCAATTTCAATTATTCTGCTGACTTCTTGTAATAATAATTTCATCTTGGATCAGGATACACAAAATCCTATTATTACACAACAAGTTGATGAATTATATTTCATCCCTGATACTTGTTCCTTTACATTTACATACGAAGGAGTAACATATATATACTGTGGTATTAAAAACAGTAATGAAAAGGGGAATACTCTGCGAAGTTCCACTCAAAGAGACAATTCATTATATGAAGAATTAATGCGGAAAGATGGCTTATGCACAATTGTAAAGGAAGACGGAAATCTGGAACTTTATAATAGTCTGGAAGAGTTTTTTAATATGAATTATTCAACTGACAACAGTAATATTTTAACCAAAAGGAATAATCTTCTTAGGTCAGGTATTAATCCAGAGCTGGAGGGTCGTATGTTTCTATATGATAGAGATTATTTTATTCATTACGGAGATAACGTACCTATTGGAAGCAATTTTTTTGATACAAAAATAAAATATGAATCTGATATAACCTGGTACAATAAAGATATGTCTTTTCAGGGAAATAAATTTCAGAATTTAAAAATGATGTCATTTATTTTAAATTATTCCCTAACAGGTGTTTGGCCTGACAATTCTACTCTGAATGTAGCGCTTTTTGAAAATTACAATTTTATGGGGCAGTGTTTAATATACGAAAGAAGTCTTGCTAACTCTCAAAATCCTGAAGGTTCTATAGCTGAAGTACAACTTTCCAGAATAGGGTGGAGTAACAGGGTTAAATCTATTAGAACTCATGTGTTAATATTAACACCAAGGCCACGACTTGAACCTCTGTAGAATAGATTATTTAATAATTGCATAAAAACTACTTTAACATGAAAACAGCAATTAATATCTGTATATCTGCATGTATAATTATTTTTATATGTGCTTGCAGTAGTGATGATATGATAAATTTATCTGATAAAAAATCAACGGATCCAGTTCCGACTATAGTTGAAGAACCTGATGATGAACCAACAGGGGATACTCCTATATATAAGTCTTTTACTTTTAAATACAAAGGTAATACTTACACTACAGTTCCAACTTTTGAAAACACAATAAAGTTTTTTGATGAAAAAACAATGCTTTTATATGAAGAAATACAGAAAAAAACAACTCTTTGTACATACGTACGTGCTGATGGAATCGTTGAATATTTTGATGATTTCGAAGAATTTATAAATAGGCCAATTGAAGATATTCAAAACCCTCCATGGGAACCTTTAGGCGAAACTCCTAAAATAACTTATGAATTTAGTTTAAGTACAGATAATTCTTCTAACAATTTCAAAACAAAAGGAGTTATAGTAAACAATAAAGAACTTTATCAGGACTATCATGATTTAGAGGTAGAAGAAAATGGATTTTTTTTTAAAAATAGTTCCTCTTTTACTTTTTCTATGATTAATGAAAAAAATACGACATCTGATATAATACCTAAATGGCCAGTACAATATAAATTTTGGCTTGTCTTTTTCGATAAAGAAAAATATGAAGGAAAAACAATCGCTTATAACCCAAACATACATTATTCAATAGGAAAAAAACTTGTAATATCAGAACAGTTATCAAATATAAAATGGGATAACCGTATTGCCTGTATATTAATAATGATGACACCATTTTAAAAATTAAAGCATATGAAAAGGACATTTATTTTATTAATCACTACCTTAATCTTTACTTCTTGTCAGGAAAATAATTCGAATTTGATGGATGAAGTTTCAGATTCAGAAAGTTACTCCTATATATTTACTTATAAAGGAGTAAAGTACAAATTAGACAAAAAACAAGATAAAATCCCCAACTCTGAATTTGTATCACTTAGAAATTCGTCTCTTAATGACAATTCATTTTATTACGAATTACAACAAACCATACCAAACTTATGTACTGTTATTAAAGAAGACGGAAGTCTTGAATTATACGATAGCATTGAAGAAATACTTAATCTATCAGAAATTTCTTTTAATGAAAATCATAATCCTGTCAGTCTTAGAGCCAGCACTTCTAATAATACATATGCTTTTCGTTTAATTGCCTATGAAAAGGAATTTCTTCTTTCTAAAATGGCTGATCATTACCCTACCCTTAAACATCATTATACATATCCTTTTATGGCGCAGTATACTGCAAGTTTTCGAAGTAAAATGAATTCATTTTATTTGGATCACTTCGAACCACTTACATCCGGTGGAACTTGGCCACAGCAAACTATCCTTTATTTAGTGTTTTTTGCAAGTTCTGACCATACAGGACAGACTTTGGTGTATAATCTTCCCAAAGCAAAAATTCAAAATTCTCCACCACCATTAACAGAACTTCAGTTATCTAATATTGGTTGGGAGAATAAAATTCAAAGTTTTCTGTTTATGATGACTTGGTTTCAATAGCAACCTAAATTAACTATCAAAGAAATTTTCCTTTACAATCATTTGTGTTAAACCAAAAGTATTTATACCAAAAATCTGCACCTGCAGACTTGCAGGGACAAAAGTAGGAAAAAGTTCTCAATAGCAGTCAGATAAGCGAAAAATGTTTTTGTTTCGGTCTTTGCGAAAAGACAAAA
>JAITVW010000205.1 GCA_031285605.1 Fusobacteriales bacterium
ACTTTTCTTTTATGAAACATTTTATTTTCTGGAGTACAAAATTAAGGAATATTTTTTTAATAAAACTTTCAATATATGATATAATAAACACATGAATTAAAAAAAGTGGTTTAAGGAGAGAAAAAATGAGTTTTAAAATGGCTGTATTTGATTTGGACGGAACACTGGTAGATTCTCTTGAGGCGATATCAAAGCTTGCTAATCTGGCTTTTGAAGAAATGGGAATGGATACATATTCACCGGAGATGAGCAGAACATTAATAGGACACGGTGTAGCAGGAATTGCAGATAAAGCCCTGCCTGAAGGAAGCAGTCCTGAATTAAAGGAGAAACTGGTGGCAGCAATCAGAAAATATTATGAAAAATACTGGGATTATAATCTTCATTTATACAGCGGAATTTCGGAACTACTTGACAGACTAACCGAACAAGGAATACTTTTAGCTATAAATACTAATAAAGATCAGAGATTTGCAGATGAAACAGTGGAAAAAACACTGAAAAAATGGAATTTTACCAATATAGTCGGCGCTGTGGACGGGAAGCCGAGAAAGCCGGAACCTGACGGAATAGAGGCAATATTGCGTGAACACGGGGTAAAAAAAGAAGAAGCTTTATACATAGGGGATATGAGAGTAGATGTGGAAACGGCAAAGAATGCGGGAGTATACAGTGTATTCTGCGAATGGGGATTCGGCAGCAGCAAGACGCTTGATCTTATACCGGATCTTACAGTAAAAAATCCGGAAGAGATACTTAATGTAATACAGGGGTAAATATGGAAATCAGAGATTTAGAAAAAACAGGATATTTTGGATATTTATTTTTTATAAAATATAACGGTACAAAATTTGATTCATTTGATGAAAACAAAGATAAAGTAAGTGTAAAAGGTGAATTTAAGAAACTGCTTGAAGAAAATAACATTTCTTATTATAAGGGAATACAACAGGCGGGGAGAACTGACAAAGACGTCAGTGCAGAAGAAAATATACTGTATATTAATACAAAACAGGAGCTAAAGCTCGAAAAATTTAGAAACAGTTCTGTGATTCTTGAGATTTTTGATATAAAAAAGACACTTCCTTATCTTGAACTGCCGAAGCTCATAGAAAAAAGACATTATATTTACAGATATCCAAAGGATAGAATAAAAAGCAGCATTGGGGAAATAGATAAAAAATGTCTGGAGCTCAGCGGAAAGCACGATGTCAGTGCTTTTACCACAAAAAAAGGCAGGGAATTAAAAGAGAAGATAAGAGAGCTCGTAGTATATTATGAAAATCAGGAGCTCCACTTTACGGGAAGTTCTTTTATGCCTCAGCAGGTGAGAATTATGAGCGGATACATACTGACCGGGAAGAAACAGTCCCTTGAAGGAAGATATCTGACACTGGAAAAAATGATATTTTCACAGGAACTCAAGGATATGATAATTTTTGAAGATAATGTAATATCTGAAGAAAATATAGAAAAAATCGAAAGAAACAGGGAATTTTTATTTTTTTATGTGAAGAAATCCAAAAAAGGGGAAGTAATAGGAAATAAGGGGAAGAATATAAAAAAACTAAGGGAAAAATATGGTAAAATAATTATAAAAGAAATATAGGAGAAATCATGTACATCATAAGAAAAGTTATGGAATATTTTTTTCCTGCAATATCGGAAGATTTATGTTCGGAAGCAATGAAACTTCTCAATGACAAAGAAAAAAAGATATTTACGGAAATGGCAAAATATGACAGAAGACACTCTTTGGAGGTATATAAAAAAGTCATGGAGAATGATATACTTAAAAATGAAATTTTATATAAAAAACTGGCACTTCTGCATGATTGCGGCAAGGGGAATACCAATGCGGTAATCAGAGCTCTTCATAAGGTAAATATAAAAACGTGTCTTAAAGAACACCCTGACAGAGGTTTTATGAAATTAAAAGAAACAGATGAAGAACTGGCAGTTTTAATAAAAAATCATCATGTAAAAAGTTACGGCAGACTTATGGATGAATTTCAAAAACTGGATGATTTGAGCTGAAACCTGATATAATATTTATCCTGCTTAATAAAAGCGGATAATGTGTAATAATGTTGTGAATTATATGGATTTGAAAGGAAAAATAATGAAGAAATTTTTATTTTTAATGATATTTGCAATATCGGGTCTTACTTTTGCAGATACAGGAATATCTGCGGAAAAAGACACAGGAGATACAATTCTGGAGTTAATCAAAGAGGTAGAAGATGAACCGGCTTCTGAAAAAAATCTTCCGAAATATGAAAGAATAATAAAATTTGCTGAGGAAAGTGAAGAAGTACAAGTTTTTTTGATAGATGAACTTTACAAATTTCCGGATGCAAAGGTCAGTCAGACAAACAGAAGAATTATTCAGGGAAGTTATGTATCAGGTGCATTGAAAAAACAGCTGGAGAATAAACAGAAAATAATAACAATAAGCGACGGGATAAAAAATGAACTCAAGGTATATAAAATATTGAGAGAAACAAAGTATGTGAAAGTAGAGTATCTGGAACAGCTGCTGGATATAGAAAGAGAGGGAGGAATAGGACAGCTCTATTATAATTACGATGTTACGGGGATGGAGATGTATCAGAGTACCGCAGGAATGCAGGAAGATGCTGATACTCTGATAAATACGCTGAAATTTCCTTTTTTTCTTGAAGTTTCCGGAGAAAAAGTACTGATAACAGATATTAACTTTAATGTATTGGCTGATCTTACAACAATAATAGGATTTTATGCAGTATCCGACGATTATGAAAAGAGTCAGGCAGTATTGGATAAAAAATCAAAAGAGATTGCTGAAAAGCTTTTGAAAAATGATACTCTGAAAAAAATATACGGAAAAAATAACTATTCAGGTATAATGATAGAATATACTACACCAAAAGTAAAGCAGAGCAAGGATGAAATATACAAAACAATGACAGAAAAAAATCAGTATGTAGATATGAAAGATGAAGTGAAACAGTTTCTTCTTGAAAAAGAAACTGTAAAAGAACAGGAAAATGAAAAATAAATTATGAAGAAAATTTTATTGTTTTTATTACTGTCGGTTTTTATTCTTCCAGTCGGCGCAGAATCAAAACAGCCAGTTCTTTGAAGAACTGATAAATATGTAAATGTAAACTCTGTATATGAGAATTATGATAATAATAAACAGACAGACAAATATAAAGAATATCAGGAGTAAATTATAAATATGGAAAAAATTATATTTGAAATATCAGAAGAGGGAAAACGGCTGGATTTATATATAGCAGAAAGAACAGAGCTTACACGTACAAGAGTTCAGCAGCTGATAAAAGACGGGAATATAAATGTTAATAGCAAAAAACCAAAGCCTTCATATAAAGTGGAGAAAAATGACTTTATAGAGATAATAATTCCTGATGAAAAAGAGATAGACTTAGTACCTGAAAATATAAATATAAAGATTTTGTATGAAGACAGTGATATAGCAGTTATTGATAAAAAAGCGGGAATAGTGGTTCATCCTTCCCATGGACATGAGTCTGGCACTCTTGTAAATGCTGTTATGTACCATATAAAAGACCTGTCGGGAATAAACGGTGAAATAAGACCGGGAATAGTGCACAGACTGGATAAGGATACAAGCGGTCTTTTAATTATTGCAAAAAATGATACTGCTCATCTGAGACTTTCTGAAATGTTCAGCAACAGCGGAATAATAAAAACATATATTGCAATATTAAAAGGGAAAATAAATAAAGACAACGGAAAGCTGGAAACATTAATCGGCAGAGATCCTAAAGACAGAAAAAAAATGGCTGTGGTAAAAACAAACGGGAAAACGGCAATAACATGTTTTCAGGTTTTGGATAAAAATGAAAAATTTTCATTGGTAAAGGTAAATATACAGACAGGGAGGACACACCAGATAAGAGTACATATGAAATATCTGGGATATCCTGTTCTGGGTGACAGTGTGTATGGAAGATATAACAAAATAGCGGGCAGACAAATGCTTCATGCATATAAACTGGAATTTTTACATCCTGTAACACAGAAAGCGATGAAAATAATATCAGAACTTCCTCAGGATTTTGAAAAGGTCTTAAAAGAAACGGGCATGGAAATGGGAGATTTGGAGGAATAATTTTATATTCGGGAGGTATTTATGAACAAATATACAGGATATATCAAAGTTTCCGCAGGAATAATAAAAATAATCAGCAGTGAAAAATATGTGCTTTCGGTGAGCTTTTCAGATACAATTAAAGAAAATGACAAAGGATCGGAAGTTCTTGATGAAGCTTTGAAACAGATGAACGAGTATTTTTACGGAGAAAGAAAAAAGTTTGATCTTCCGTTATATTTTGAAGGAACGGAATTCCAAAAAAGTGTATGGAATGAACTTAGAAAAATACCATATGGAACTACTGTCTCGTATAAGGATATAGCTCAAAGAATAAAAAATGAAAAAGCTGTTCGTGCTGTGGGTAATGCTAACAATAAAAATAAAATAATGATAATAGTACCGTGTCACCGTGTGATCGGTAAAAACGGCAGGCTTGTGGGATTTGCAGGCGGGCTGGACAAAAAAGAATTTTTGCTGGAACATGAAAAGAAATTTGTGTAAACTTAAGAGGTAAGTATGAGTGAATTAAGACTATTTGATAATGAGTATAACTGTATAATTGCAGGTGTGGATGAAGCCGGCAGAGGACCTCTTGCAGGACCTGTGGTTGCAGCAGCGGTAATAATAGAGAATTATTTTGAGGAGCTTGAAGAAATAAATGATTCCAAAAAATTAACAGAGAAAAAAAGAGAAAAACTTTATGCTGTAATAAGAGAGAAATGTAAGGTAGGAATAGGGACAGCCGATGAAAAAGAAATAGATGAAATAAATATACTGAATGCTACTTTTCTGGCTATGCGGAGAGCTTTGAAGCAGATAGATAATTATGATATAGTATTAGTAGACGGGAACCATAAGATAAGGGAGTATTCAGGACGTCAGGAGGAAATAATCAAAGGTGACGGAAGATCATTGTCTATTGCAGCAGCATCAATAGTGGCAAAGGTATACAGAGATAACATAATGAAAGATCTTGCCCTGCGGTATCCTGATTATAGATTTGAAAAACATAAGGGATACGGGACGAAGCTTCATCGCGAACTACTTCATGCATACGGAGCATGCAGGATACATAGAAAGACTTTTTTAAGGAAAATACTGGGGGAATAGGGTGAATAAGAGGGAAAAAGGGTTTAAATATGAAAATGCAGCAAAAGATTTTTTGATAAATAATGGTCTGGAATATGTAAAGAGTAATTATTATTCTGAATATGGCGAAATAGACTTGATTTTCAAAGACAGAGACTTTCTGATTTTCGTGGAGGTAAAGTATAGAAAAAACAGTGATTACGGCTTTGCGGAAGAAAGTGTAACACAGGCGAAATTAAAAAGAATAATGAATGCCTCATTGAATTACATATCGGAAGTTAACTGGAATGAAGGCTGCAGATATGATCTGGTGGCTATAAACGGGGAAGAGATTATTTGGGTGAAAAATCTTGTTTGAGGGAGAAAAAAATGACACATGTATTTAATAAATGTTTAAAATGTAATTCTGAAAAGTATGAGTTGAAAACCATTGCTTTTCCGACTAAGGCTACCGGAGAAGTAAAGTTTTCGATGGATATCTATTATTTGAAAATCTGTTCTGACTGTGGTTATACAGAAATGTATTCAGCAAAGGTGTTTGAAAAAGATGAAAAACCTGCTGTGGAATTTTAAAAAAGTATTTTTTAAGGATACTGATCTTTTAACTGCAGAGACATTAAATAATACTGATATTTCTGATAAAACAATGGAAATATTCAGATTGAGAGGAAGCCTGAAACAAATAAACAATATTTATTATTTTTGGAATTATGACAAGGATTTTAAGTTGCTTATTTCCAAGTTAAAATTCAGAGGTCAGAAAAATATTGCCAAAAATATAGCTTGTTTGATAGAAAGCGGAGTAAAGTTTGTTCTGGAAAGAGAAAATATAGATTATATAATTCCTGTGCCGATAAGTATACAGAGAGAATCGGAAAGAGGCTTTAATCAGACGGAAGTACTGCTGGATGCCATGAAAATACAATATTTAAAAATCAAAAGAATAAAGAATACAAAAAAGATGTTTAAGATTCTTGAGGAAAATAAAAGGAATCAAAATATAAAAAACAGCTTTTTTATTAATAAAGAAACTAATTTAAGCAATAAAAATATATTGCTTTTTGATGATATAGTTACCACCGGGGCAACACTCAGAGAAATAAAAAGTGAAATATTAAAGAAATATAAGGTAAATAAAATAGCAGTACTGGCATTAGCGGCGGCAAGAGAAATAAAGGTCAATAAAGGGAAAGTTTAGCATGGGTGAACCATAGTCATAAGATGATTTTCCCGCATAATACATTAAAAACAAATTTCGGCTAATGCATTTTTTATCCTGAATTTTCAGGGTGTTTACGATATAAATAATTATTTGCAAAAACAAAAATAAATGATAGAATATAACGATGAAAAATATTAAATATTTTGGTTGTTTTTTAATATACTGCAGGAAGATTATTACACCTGATCAGATGTGTGATTGAAAAAAGAACAAAATAATTAATTAACAAAATGTATGAATAAGATCAGAATATCGGATTTTATTATAAAGCAAGAGTTAATAAGGGAGAAATATATATGAAAAAATGGTTATTGCCGGCGGCTGTGTTTTTTGCATTTTCCGTATCTTACGGGGAGATTCCGGCCAAGGAAGTAATCCCGAAGACTAGTGAGAGAAGGGATAATTATATAGACAAGGCTTCTGTCTTTCATGAA
Source organism: Fusobacteriales bacterium (assembly GCA_031285605.1). Taxonomy (GTDB): domain Bacteria; phylum Fusobacteriota; class Fusobacteriia; order Fusobacteriales; family Leptotrichiaceae; genus Sebaldella. The sequence continues at coordinate 6,869 of JAITVW010000205.1, forward strand.
GAAAATGTAAATTACAGAGTAGATAATAATGAAAGAGTGAGAATACTGCTGGATGTAAAAAATAATGATATAGAAAAGGCAGAGCTCATTTATGGCAATGATAAAGCTGAGATGAGCAGTTTTGGAAATTATAAGGGAAAAGAAATATTTTCCGTAGAAGTACCAAATGAAAATTTTTCATATTATTTTGCTTTGACAGACGGTAATACAAAATATTTTTACGGAAAAACACAGGGTGAAAATAGTTCTGATATTGTTCCATTTGAATATGGAAAAACTTATGATTTTACAAATATGCCCGAGTGGGCAAAATCAGGGACAGGCTATATGATATATATAGACACTTTCAGAAACGGGAACTATGATAATGATGCTATTTTTAATGAGTTCGGAACCAATAACTTCAGTGTTCCTGCAGGAACATTAAGATCGGGAACTCCACGCAGAAGCCTTGCTACTGCGAACTGGAATCCGAATCCTTTATATAAAGCATTCACGATACATCCATGGACAGGGAATTACGAAGAGTTGGATCCGTGGGAAGAAAATGCAGGAAACCAGATAAAAAAATATACAAGGGTATACGGCGGAGACCTCGCAGGAATAATAGACAAGCTTGATTATCTGAAAGAACTGGGGATTGACTATCTGATAATATCACCTCCTGTTTATTCATTTTCAAATCATAAATATGACCCTATATATATGAATCATGTGGATCCTACATTTGGTTATCTGGAACAGACCGGAACCAATGAAGGAATGGATGTAAAAGGACAGGCAGGTAATACTAACGGAGCGAGAGAGCTGGATTTGCTGGTATATAATGCACAGCAGGCTAAAAATCTCCTTGGTGAGACAACTGATCCGCAGACATGGAAATGGACTAATTCTGATCTGCTCTTGGCAAAACTGGCAAGAGAAGTACATAAAAGAGACATGAGAATAATAATGGAAATATCTCCTGATGTCACATCAAATAAGTTTTTTGCAAATCTAAATCCAAGGTATAACAAATGGTATAGAAGCAGGTCTGATTTACGACTGGATCTTAATAACCGCGAGGCAAGAGAATATGTATTTAATTCCTTGAAAAAATGGATTCTGGGACCTGATGAGACTTTTAAAACTTATGAAGATGATGACGGGATTGACGGAGTAAGATATGTTTTTTATAAAAATGAGAACAAAAAAGGACTTGCTGAAATAACAAGAGAATTAAAAAAATTCAAACCGGAAATTTTGGTTTTGGGAGATCAGAGCAGAAATTTTGGTGATGATATAGAAATGGGTCTTTATGATACAGGTGTAGACTATAATTATGTCAATGAAATGATAAAGTATATCGTTAACACTAATTCTAATTATAAGATAGATAATATAGAATTTGCATCAAAAATGGCTGAAGTATATAATCAGTATTCAAAACAGAAATTTTACGGTACGGAAATTTATCTTGATTCACTTGATACAGACAGAATTTATTCGGGAATCATTAATTCAAACAGAGTATTTGACAGAAATAACGGTTCAAGTGAGTATATAGAAATAAGGCCGGATTTATACGACGGTGAAGCGGTAAGAAAGCTTAAAATGCTGGTTAGTATACAAATGATGCTTCCTGCCAGTCCTGTGGTATATTATGGTGATGAAAAGGGTATGTGGGGTTCTGATTATCCGCGAAACAGAAAACCAATGCTCTGGGAAGATCTTGCACCATATGACAATGAAAGCGATGATATTTCTAAATATATGGACAGACTGAGAAGTATGCCCGGACAGGTCATTATAAATGAAGTAGAAAAGAAAATATTTTATCCTGTAGTTATTAATCAGGATATAGAAAATTTTTACCGCAAAATACTCGGAATAAGACAGCAATACAGTGATCTTATAAGAAATTCCGATTTCAGAATACTGGAAGTTTCCAATGATCCTAAAATACAGGCTCGTGTAAATGAATTTATCTCATATTATATGGCAGAAGAAAAAAGAAAAGCACAGACTTATCAAAATAAAATAATAGAAGTAAAGAAACCTGCTGTAGATTACATCAGCTATGAGCTTACAAACGGAAAAGAGTCGCTTGTTATAATAATAAATAACAGTAATGACAAATACACAATAAAAGCCCTTGTGCCGAAGCTTTTCGGGGAGTAT
>JAITVW010000122.1 GCA_031285605.1 Fusobacteriales bacterium
ATACTAAAGGTGTGTTTGGAAAGTAATGTACCAAGAATAATGCCGCATATATACGGCTCAATAATAGATAAGGAAACAGGAGTTACAAGAGTGGAAGACGTAAAAAGACTTTATGAAATTGTAAAAAAGCTGGTGTAATATAAATATTGAAGTCCGGAATATGAAAATTAGTCCGGGCTTTTTTAATTTTAAATGAAGAATTTGAAAGACTGATGAAACTGCATTATTGTATAAATGTTGTAAAAAAATTTTTTAAGAAATCATATCAGGAAGTTATAGAGGATTTATCGGATTTTACTGTGAAATGGATAAACGGGATATCAAAAGAAGAATATTTGGAATATGAAACTATTATATCAATATATTTTGAAGGCAGAATATAAAAAGGGACAAAAGTCCCTGTACATACTAATTTTATTGAATTATCTAGAGTTTACACAGAATTATGGATACTCTCATTTTCCAAGATGATTTTTTACATAATCAAGCAGTGTAACTATTTCAACATTTTCTGTTTTTCCTGTCTTTCTGTCTTTTACCTCTGCTTTTCCTTCAGCTATAGACTTTCCAGTGATTATTTTCAGCGGAAAACCTATAAGATCAGCATCCTTGAATTTGAACCCTGCTCTTTCATCTCTGTCATCAAGAATAACATCAATATTGTGATCTTTCAGAAGCTGATAAATATCTTCTGCCACTCTTACCTGATTTTCATCTTTAATATTGGGAATTATGATATCTACTTCATACGGAGCTATGTTTACAGGCCAGATAATTCCATTTTCATCATGGTTTTGTTCAATTGCAGCAGACATTATTCTGGAAACTCCAATTCCGTAGCACCCCATTTTAAGAGCAGTCTGTTTTCCGTTTTCATCAAGAACATTTGCTTTCATTGCTTCTGAATATTTTGTTCCAAGCTCAAAGATGTGGCCTACCTCGATACCTCTTGCTATTTTCAAAGTTCCGCCGCATCTTGGACATTTTTCTCCTTCTTTTGCTTCTCTTATATCACCTGTCATATCATATTTAAAATCACTGATATTTGAATTTATATAATGATGATCTTTTTTATTAGGTCCCAGTGTAAAGTTTTTCATGAATTTTACACTTTCATCCATTACTATTTTTATATTTTTGTTATTTAATCCTGCCGGACCTATAAATCCTTTTACAAGGTCAAGTTTTTCCATATCGGCATCATTTATCATTTCCAGCTCTACAGCAGCATTAACAAGATTTTTTACTTTTATTGTGTTTACTTCGTAGTCCCCTCTTATCAAAGCCATGTAATACTTATCATTTTCACCGAAAGCTTCCTTTAAAACAACGACCTTTACAGTTTTGCTGACAGGGATATTAAAGAATGCAGCTACATCTTCTATAGTCCATGTATTCGGAGTTTCTACAAGCTCTATGCTTTTTGCTTCCTCATCTGATTCTTTAAAATCTGCTTTACTTGCGGCTTTTTCCTTATTAGCTGCATAGTCGCATGAATCACAGTAAAGAATGTCATCTTCGCCGCTTTCGGCCAATACCATAAATTCATGAGTAACATCTCCGCCTATAGATCCTGAATCAGCTTCTACAGCTCTAAAATCAAGCCCGCATCTTGTAAATATATTTTCATAGGCAGTTTTCATATTCAGATATTCTTCATCAAGGGATTCATGAGTAGTATGAAAGCTGTAAGCATCCTTCATAATGAATTCCCGACCTCTCATAAGTCCGAATCTTGGTCTTATCTCATCTCTGAATTTTGTTTGGATCTGATACAGATTCATAGGAAGATCTTTGTATGAATTTATTTCATTTCTGACAATATCGGTAATAACTTCTTCATGTGTAGGACCAAGAGCAAATTCTCTTTCATGTCTGTCTTTCATTCTCATAAGTTCAGGTCCGTAAGCAACCCATCTTCCGCTTTCCTTCCAAAGATCAGCAGGCTGTAAAACAGGCATGAAAACTTCTTGTGCACCTGATTTGTCCATTTCTTCCCTTACTATATTTTCCACTTTTTTTAATACTCTGTTACCAAGCGGCAGATAAGAATATACACCGCTTGCAAGTCTTTTTATCATAGAAGCTCTCAGCATAAGCTTATGGCTGATTACTTCTGCTTCCTTCGGAGCTTCTTTGTATGTTTTTACGAATGCTTTTGATAATCTCATATATTTTTCCTTTCTTTATTATAATTTTCTTGTTTTTATAAATGAAAAACGTGCTAAATTTTTTCCGTTTAAAAATTTTGGGTCTTTGGAAATAAGCTCGTCGTCTGTACGGTTTTTGGCAATTTCCAGAATTTCAAATTTGAAATATCCAAAATCAATTTTTCAACATGGTTAAATGCTGGTAAGCTGTCAGCTGTATTAAATTTTTTCACTGAGAAAATATAAAACTTTGTACCTGATATTATACCAAATTCTTCAATTATAGTAAAACGTTTATTTAAATAAAGAAAAATAAAATGAAACTGTATCAAAAATTTTTCATTTTGATACAGCCCCACTTAATATGTGAACTGGATTTATGCGTGCATTTCATCGCTTTCTACAGAGATGAGAGCAGGATCATTATACATATCGGTATTCAGCTCGTTTAATATTTTTCCGGTAACAACTCCGGAAAGTATAGAATCGTTAACATTTAGAGCAGTTCTTCCCATATCAATCAAAGGTTCCACAGAGATCAAAAGTCCGGCAAGTCCTACAGGAAAGCCTAAAGATGAAAGGACTATAAGTGCCGCAAATGTGGCTCCTCCCCCTACGCCTGCTACTCCGAAAGAACTTATGGTAATAATAACGATTAATTTTGCTATAAAGCCTATACTGTAAGGATTTACCCCCACAGTAGGTGCAATCATGACTGCAAGCATTGCAGGATAAATGGCTGCACAGCCGTTTTGCCCGATAGAGGCTCCGAATGTAGCCGAAAGATTGGCTGTTCCCTGAGGCACACCCAGTTTTTTAGTCTGTGTTTCTATATTTAAAGGTATTGCTCCCATACTTGTTCTTGAAGTAAAGGCAAATGTAAGAACAGGAAATACCTTTTTCAGATAAATAACAGGATTTAGTTTAAATAATGCAAGTATAATCATATGTATTATGAACATAATAATAATTGCGGTATAAGATGCCAGTATAAACTTAATCAGTTTTGCAATCTGCAGGAAATCACTACTTGCCAGTACATTTGTAATAAGGGCAAGGATACCGTAAGGAGTGAGTCTCAAAATGAGTGTAACCATTCTCATAACTATATCGTGTGCAGAGTTAACAATGTTTCTGAAAGTTTCAAGAGATTCAGGTTTTTTCTTTTGTATCCCAAGGGCGGCTATACCTACGAATGCCGAGAAGATAACCACGGCTATTGTGGATGTATTTCTTGCACCTGTCATATCAAGAAACGGATTTGTCGGGATGAAATCCAGAACTTTCTGCGGGAACGAAGAATTTGCTTCTCCGAGTTTATTCTGCAGGTATTCGGCTCTGGTAATTTCAGCACTGCCCTGAAGCATACCTGTAGCATCAAGCTTATAAAAAAGTGAAACCATGATTCCTATTAAGCCGGCAATAGCAGCTGTAATCAGCAGAACTGCTATAATATTTCCGCCCATTTTACCAAGCTGTTTACTGTCTTTAAGATTAATGATTGCCGAAGTAATGGAAACCATTATAAGAGGCATTACTATCATTTGAAGCAGTCTCACATAGCCCGACCCGATAATGTTAAACCAGTCTTTTGTTACACTGATTGTATCAGAGTCAGGGCCATAGGCATAGTGCAGTATAAGTCCGTAAACTATCCCCAGCCCAAGTGCTGTGAAGACTCTTTTAGTGAATGAAAGATGTTTTTTTTGCATTTTATATAATACAAAGATTAAAGCTATTAATCCGATAATGTTTATTATCAGTTTGAAATCCATAAGGAATCCTCCTTCATAAAAATATTTTTATTCATGTTATTGAATAGTATAGAATATTTTCTTCATTTTTTCAAGATTTTTTTGAATATACAAATGTTTTGCGGGAATATTTTAATATAAAATATAAGTATGAAGGGTTAAAAATCCTTTTATATAACAGATTTGGAAAGAAATCAGCATGAAATAATCGTAGATGTGGAAAAATATTGTCTTGATGATGTATTTGTGAGTGACTTAACAAGAACTGTCCGTGAAAAAATGAATCCTAAAGACCTTGGGATTTATACTTATTTTGTTAATGATTTTGATGAAAACGAAGAGAACGCAGGAAAATATGAAAATACAGGGAAAGCAGGTACTGCTGTATTGTCAGAATTTAGAAAAATATTAATTATTTAAATGATTGAATAAAAATTAGAAATCATATCGGCAAGTGTAATGTAAAAGATATATAAAATATTAAATTCCTTTTATGCTGTGATTGTGATAAAATATAAGAAATGCAATGTAAAAAATAATACAAATAAAGGAAAAAGGTGCCGTAAATATGAGAAGACAGATTTTAATTTTATTAGTTTTATTTACTTCAATTATTTTAGGAGATGGAATGGTAAAGCCGCAGGCGTTAAAATACGGGGATACTATAGGTATAATTGCTCCCGCAAATTATTCAGGTGCTTCTGCTGATAAAATGGTAAAAGACCTTGAGGCAAGAGGGTTTAAAGTCGTGCTTGGGGATTCTTTCTATTCAAAATGGTATAACTTTGGCGGTTCTGATGAAATAAGGGCAGAAGATATAAATAACATGTTTAAAAATAAAGAGGTAAAAGCAATATTTTGTGTACGCGGCGGGTATGGGAGCATACGTCTTCTGGATTTGATAGATTTCGACACAATAAGAAAAAATCCTAAAATATTCGTGGGTTACAGTGATATTACCACTTTACTTATGGCGATAAGCCAGAAAACCGGACTTGTGACATTTCACGGTCCAATGAGCTCTAATTATATGAATTTTGATGATATAACAAGAATTTCTTTTTTTGATACAATAATGACAGATAAGGATTCATATGTTCTGTCTGATTATCTGGGAGCTGATCTCAGAGTAATAAGCGGCGGAAAAGCAGAAGGGGAAGTAGTAGGCGGTAATCTTTCCCTGATAGTGGCTTCTCTCGGGACAAAATATGAAATAGATACAAAAGGGAAAATTTTATTTATTGAAGAAGTAGGGGAATACACTTACAGAGTGGACAGAATGTTTCAGCAGTTGAAGCTCGCAGGAAAATTTGATGATGCAAGCGGAATAATACTGGGAAGTTTTACTAAGGCAAATAAGGAAGCACCGGAAGATATGCCGCTTCAGGAAGTATTTTACGATAGTTTCGGCAGTTTGAAAAAGCCTGTAGTGAGTAATTTCAGTTCGGGACATATGAGACCGTTTATTACTGTGCCAATCGGGGCAAAGGTTAAAATGAATACAGATACAGGAAAAATAGAGATAATAGGGGGAACTGTAAAATAAACACTGAAAAAGCAGAAGAGTTACATTGAACTTTTTCTGTTTTTTTAGTATCAGTAACGGTGAAAAAACAAGAAATTAAATAAATGAATTTAGAGAACCGGCTATTTTTAAGTCAGGTGTAACATTGTAATATTATTAATTTTATGTAGGAGGAAATATGGCAAAGGTAACACTAAAAGGAGTAGAAAAGCAGTATCCAAACGGATTTAAGGCAGTACACGGAATAAATCTGGATATTAAAGACGGGGAATTTATGGTTTTTGTAGGTCCTTCGGGATGTGCTAAATCAACTATGCTTAGAATGATAGCAGGTCTGGAAGAGATCACAGGAGGGGAAATATATATAGGAGATAAGCTCGTTAATGATGTAGCGCCGAAAGACAGGGGAATAGCAATGGTTTTCCAGAACTATGCCCTGTATCCGCATATGAGCGTTTATGATAACATGGCTTTCGGGCTGAAACTAAAGAAGACACCAAAAGCAGAAATAGACAGAAGAGTAAGGGATGCAGCCGAAAAGCTTGAAATAACAGATTTATTGGACAGAAAACCGAAGGATATGTCAGGAGGCCAGAGACAGAGAGTGGCTTTGGGAAGAGCAATAGTAAGAGAACCGGAAGTATTCCTTTTTGACGAGCCGTTAAGTAATCTTGACGCAAAGCTGAGAGTATCGATGAGGGTAAGAATAAGCCGGCTTCATAAAGAACTGGGCTCTACGATGATTTATGTAACGCATGATCAGGTAGAAGCAATGACAATGGGGGACAGAATATGTGTTTTAAGAGAGGGAAAGATTATGCAGGTGGATACTCCTCTGAATCTGTATAATCATCCTGCGAATAAGTTTGTGGCAGGCTTTATAGGCTCGCCGACAATGAATTTTTGGGACGGGGTAATAGAAGAAAAAGAAGGGAAACCGGTAATAAATATAAAGGGGACGGAACTGGAATTTCCTGAGCGTATGAGAGAGAAGGTAAAAAGATATACAGGAAAAGAAGTAACATTCGGAATGAGACCGGAGCATATCTCACTGGGAAGAGAAGGGGAGGAGAATGTATTGAGAGGAAAGATACGGGTAAAAGAACAGATGGGAAATGAAGAGATAGTATATTTTGAAAGTGCCGGGAATCAGATAACAGCGAGACTGACATTGAATCATGAGGAAAGTCTGAATCCGAATGACAGCGGAATATTTAAGATTGATATGGAAAAATGTCATTTATTTGACAGAGATACTGAAGGAGCTGTTTAACGATTTTAAGAGGGTAATAAATGAAGCAGTTTATGGATGAAAACTTTTTGTTAAAAAATGATGTGGCAGTGGAACTGTATAATAAATATACCAAAGATATGCCGATATTAGATATGTAATATATTACATAGTATTTTATCAGACAAAAATTTTGTGTTTTTATATATTTATTGTTATAAAAATACTCACAGTTTATTTAAAAAAATGTCTGCGGTAAAAGCATTAAATAATTATGTTGATATAAAATATCTGATTAATCCGGAAGTCATTATTGACAGAGAAATAGACAGGAAATAAGTAGTTTTTTGAAGTATTAATGAATGAACTTGAAAATGAGAATTTATACGTTCTGGATATGAGAAGTCTGAAAAAATAATCTGAATAGACAAAAAGCTGTTTCATTAAAACAAACAATCAAAAAAATTTGACATTTTATTTTTTTATGAGTATAATATGTTGACAATTAAATATCGGTAGGTGAGGTTAACTCAAGGGATACGGATTGCTGCCGCGGAAAAATGGAGACATTTTTTCGTTTTGGTATGAGCAGTCTAGGTCGATTCAAGGCTTAGAATAATGCAGTTTCATTGCCCTGAGAAGCTAAAACTCGTACGATGCTGTAATAGTAAACTTCGCCGTCTTTATGTGGCGTTTTTTTATTTTAAAATATTAAATTCAGGAGGTGGAAGAAATGCCGGAAGAACCCAGTAAGAATATAGAGCATAGGAGAATTACATATAATATAAGTATTTGCATGGAAAACGAAAGGATTTTTTCCATCATATTGTAATGAAATAGATTTTTGGAAAATTATTGTATGAAATTCTCCAATGCTTTATATTTTTGAAATTTAGATTGAAAATAAATAGCTTTGGAGGTAGAGCAATGAAAAAAAGAGAGAATATTCAGTCTTTTTCTGCGGCAGATTTATTCAGATATGCAGAAATGGACATGAATGGAGTATATGAAGGATTAGAAAGCAGCAGCAGAGGTTTGGGCAAAGAAGAAGCGGAAGACAGACTTGAAATATTCGGTTTGAACGAAGTAAAGCATAATAAACAGGAAACATGGATAACACAATTGTCAAAAGCTTTTATAAATCCCTTTGTGGTTGTATTAATGCTGCTTGCGGCAGTTTCTTTCATAACGGACGTATTTATGGAAACACAAGGCAAAAAAGACTGGACAACAGTTATAATAATAGGTCTTATGGTAGGTATCAGCGGAATGCTGAGATTTGTTCAGGAAATGAGATCCGGGAAAGAGGCAGAGAAGCTGAAAGCGCTTGTTCATAATACAAGCGACGTACTGCGTAAGGACGGGAACAGACAGGAAATTCCCATGAAAAATGTGGTACCGGGTGATATTGTAAGACTTGCAGCCGGAGATATAATTCCCGGTGATTTGAGAATAATATATTCAAAGGATTTATTTTTAAGCCAGTCTATGCTTACAGGAGAAGCAGAGCCTGCTGAAAAATATAATGTTATAAAAAATTCAGATGAGAAGAAAACAGTTCTTGAGCTGGATAATATATGTTTTATGGGAACAAATGTAGTCAGCGGAAGCGGAATTGCAATAGTTGTCAATACAGGAAACGGAACATATTTCGGTTCCATGGCAAAAAATCTTGCGGAAAAAAGACCTGAGACCAGCTTTGACAAAGGTGTAAACAGTGTAAGCTGGCTTTTGATAAAATTTATGTTCGTAATGATACCGCTGGTATTTTTAATAAACGGAATAATAAAAGGCGGCTGGCTGAGTGCATTTTTATTTGCTGTTTCTATAGCTGTGGGACTGACTCCCGAAATGCTTCCTATGATAGTTACCACTAATCTTGCTAAAGGTGCGGTTTTTATGTCAAAGCATAAAACAGTGGTAAAAAGTCTGAATTCGATACAGAATTTCGGTGCTATGGATGTACTTTGTACTGATAAGACAGGAACTCTGACACAGGATAAAATTGTACTTGAAAAACATCTCGATGTACACGGCAATGAAAATGACAATGTTCTAAAGCATGCTTATCTGAACAGTTACTACCAGACAGGACTTAAAAATCTTATGGATCTGGCGGTTATAGAGTATGGAAATGAAATAGGACTGGAAAAAATACAGGATAAATATGAAAAAGTAGATGAAATACCATTTGATTTTGCAAGAAGAAGAATGTCGGTGGTAATAAAGGATAAAAGCGGGAAAACGCAGATGGTAACAAAAGGTGCAATAGAAGAAATGCTTTCGATATGCAGTCATGCTGTTTATAACGGCAGAGCAATAGAACTTACTGATAACATAAAAGATGAAGTAAGAAGAAATGCAATAGAGCTGAATGAGGATGGTATGAGGGTAATAGGGGTGGCGCAGAAAACGAATCCGAGAAGCGAAGGGCTGTTCAGTGTGGAAGATGAGAAAAATATGCTTTTGATGGGATATATAGGCTTTCTTGACCCACCTAAAGACAGTGCGGCAAGAGCAATTCAGGCACTTCATGAATATGGTGTCAGCATAAAGGTACTTACAGGTGATAATGAAATAGTAACGAAAAAAATATGCAGAGAAGTGGGAATAAAAGCAGAGAAAATAATTCTCGGTGTAGAAGTAGAGGAGCTTAGTGAGGTACAGCTGGAAGATATTGTGGAGGAAACTACAATATTTGCAAAATTATCTCCGCTTCAAAAATCAAGAGTGGTAAAGGCACTTCAGAGAAGAGGTCATACAGTAGGATATATGGGCGACGGCATTAATGATGCACCGGCACTAAAAGATGCAGATGTCGGGATATCTGTCGATACTGCTGTAGAAATAGCAAAAGAATCTGCTGATATTATTCTTCTGGAAAAAAGTCTTATGGTGCTTGAAGAAGGAGTCATAGAAGGAAGAAGAACTTTTGGGAATATAATAAAATATATAAAAATGACTGCGAGCTCAAATTTCGGTAATATGTTCAGCGTGCTTGTGGCAAGTATATTTTTGCCTTTTCTGCCAATGCTTCCAATACATATACTTATACAAAATCTTATTTATGATATTTCACAGATTTCGATACCATGGGACACAATGGACGAAGATTATCTAAAACAGCCTAGAAAATGGGACGCATCAGAAATAAGTAAATTTATGATTTTTATAGGACCGATAAGCTCAATATTTGATATAGTTACCTTTTTGGTGATGTGGTTTGTATTTAAGTGCAGTGCAGGGACAGAAGCTGCGCAGGCATTATTTCATTCAGGATGGTTTGTAGAGGGACTTTTATCGCAAACATTGATTGTACATATGATACGTACAAAGAAGATACCTTTTATTCAGGATTCGGCGTCATTTCCGGTAATGATGCTTACATTCCTTGCAATGATAGCCGGAATAGTAATACCATTTACTTCATTCGGATGTTCGGTAGATCTTACTGTACTTCCTCCGCTTTACTTCGTATGGCTTACGGGAATTCTGATATCATATTGTTTCCTTACACAGGTAGTGAAAAAATGGTATATCAGGAAATTTAATTCATGGCTGTAACTTGTCAATACAGTACTTGTTTATGCAAAATAAATAAGACAAGGTATAGATATATTTATACATATATTACTCTGATTTTATCAGGGTAATTTTTTTACTTATTGACTGAACTTTCTATAAAATAAATTTTCTGTATTAATTTAAAATTGTTCAATAATGATACCGGATTTCAAAAAGGATAAAAATGGAGGAATAGATATATACATTATAGAAATACTAAAAACAAATCTTTTGTAAAACTGGCATGTAAAAAATAAGACTCATTTTTTATTAATATTATTTTGAAAGGCATGATTTTTAACAGTTTATTGTATAATACCGCTCTGTATATGATTTTATCTGTTATTATCAAGAATATATAATCTAAGGAAAAATAATCTTTTTTTAAAATAAAATATTGATTTTATTGATATAGAAATGTTATATTATGTTATAAGCAGATGTAATCTGTTTTTGCGGAAATATAACAAATTTTTTGGGAGGTTTTCTAAATAGATGAAGGAACTTATAAAAATACGTGAAGCACAGGAAAAAGATACCGGGATTATTCTGGAATTTATAAAGGAACTGGCAATATATGAAAAATTACTGCATGAAGTAACTGCTGATGAATCTTTACTGAAAAAAACACTGTTTGATACTGAGTATGCAAAAGTATTAATAGCTGAATATGACGGTGAACCTGCAGGGATGGCTTTATATTTCCACAGTTATTCTACTTTTCTGGGGAAACCGGGAATATATCTTGAGGATCTTTATGTAAAAGAGAAATTCCGAAGTATGGGTCTTGGTAAAGGACTTCTAAAAAAGCTTGCGGAAATATGTGATGAAAATGATTTTGGAAGACTGGAATGGTCTGTTCTTGATTGGAATAAGCCTTCAATAGATTTTTATGAAAGTCTGGGAGCTGAAAGTCAGGATGAATGGATAAAATACAGAGTAACCGGTGATACTTTAAAGAAACTTTCGGAATAAGAAAGATTAGAGGAGAGCAGATGAAATTAAACATGAAATTACTGCCGGGTGTTTACTCGGTTGTACAGGTAAAAGATATTTCCAAGATTGATTTTGAAAAATTCGGAGAATCATTTTT
>JAITVW010000133.1 GCA_031285605.1 Fusobacteriales bacterium
TTTTAAAAATGTACAGGAGAAATTAGCACAAAATGAAGACTATTATATTATTTCTCGAAAAGAAGCTGAATCAAAAAATTTGATTCAAAATTTTGTACCGAATAATGTAAAAAATATAGTTCTTTTTACTGAGTCAGGATATTTGTTATTAACAAAAACTTTTGAAGACCCACTTTCATGGAAAATTCAAAAAGAACTCGTAAAGACATATTTTAGAGTAAAGCAAGAAAAAATTTCTTCATTAGAAGCATTACAGCATATAACAAATACACTAACGGAACATGATAATAAAATAAATATATTAGCGGACCAAGTCGAAAATCAAATGACAATTGATTCAGGGCAGCAGAATAAAATACAAAAAACTGTTGCAGCACGGGTTTTTGAAAGACTTAAATCTGTAGCAGTTAGTAAAGATTCTTTATTCCGTGCTTTATATAGAGATATAAGAAACACTTTCGGAGTTCCAAGTTACAGAGATATAAAAAAATCAGACTATGAAGATGCTTTAAATTATATAAAGGCATGGATTGAAAAGGCTGATCTAAGAATGAATTTATAAAAATTAGGAGGAATTATGATTTATAGCTATACTGGGAAAAACGGTTTGGTTACATGGAATTTAAACAAAGCTTTGGCAATAGATTTGAATTTAGAAATGAAAAGAATTTTAGTTGTATTTAGTGATTTTAGGAGCACGATAGATTGTGACACAGAAATAAAGGCTAGACAGACTTATGATGACATAGTCAAGGAGTGGAAAAAAGGAGAAGATAACAATGACAGAAGCACAGAGAATTAAATTAACTGGTTTAGTTTCAGCACTTAATGAAGCTTTAGAAGATTATGACGAAGAAGAAGCAGAATATATATATGAACATTTAACAGAATTATGGGAAAAAATATTTGATTAAATCAGTAGGAAAAAAATATGGCACATGTTGAAATTATAGATGAAAAACTTGTGATAACTGTTCCGGTGGAAAAAGTAACCGCCGGAACAAAATCAGAACTTGAAGAAAGATTAAGGCGGTATACGCTCGAAGTAATACCTGTAAAGAAACTTTCAACTGCACAAAATGCACTTATTCATGTCTTGCTTCAACAATATGCTGATGAGCTAGGTTGGTACATGATTGATATGAAAAGTTTCCTTAAAGAGCAATTTTCGCTTGCATATGACCTCTTTAATTTTGAAACTTCAAAATGTGATATGCAGCTTGCAAATGAATTTATCGCTTTTATCATAGAACATGCTATTGATAACGGGATAAATCTGTATATTATGAACAAGCAGGACAGGAAACACAGACATATTTTAGAAATTGACTCAATAACTCAAAGATATGTGATAGCTTGCTTACGTAAAAAAATGTGTGCTATTACTGGCATGATTCATGACCCGGAAAACGGAAAGTTTGTCGAGTTAGATCACTGGCAAAATGTAAACACAATAGGCGGTTACGAAAATTGTAACGGGTTGAAAACACAGTTTATTTCGTTGTCTAAGCAAATGCATGATAAAAAGCACACTAAAGGCAGGGAAGAATTCAAAAATTTATATCATATTGAGGGCGTGTGGCTCAATCCAAAACTTGTGAAAGAATTGAAAGAAGTCTATCCAAATCAATTTAAAGCTTTTAAGGAGGAAGAATATGGGGTCTGAAACTGATCTAGGAAATTTTGAAATATTTGTGAATGGTGAAAAGCTTGAAATAAATGATTTTGAAAATGAAGTAATAAAAATAGAAGAAGAATCAGAAAAGGTTATGAAACCAGTAACAAGTATGAAATGCAGAATTAAGATAAACGCACATGATATGGAAATGGCTTTGTATGAATTAACAAAAGATATGAGTATATTTTATGTAAAGTCTTATTTTACAAATAAAGAACTGCCGGAAATATATAAATTTTAAGGAGGAATTATGACCGAAAAAGAAAAAAAAGAAAATATTGAAAATCATATTTTAAGATATAAAGAATACATACTTCAAAGGTTAATGCTTGAAAGGAATGTAATAAAAGTGTATTCCGGTTGGACTGAGGACGAAGAAGAAGGTTATAATCTTGCTAAACCACTTGAAATATTAATTGATTTTGAAACATTTTTGAATAGATTGAAAATAGATGACTCTACAAAATATTTAGAGTTATTGAGGATTGATTTGGAAAAAGTATTTTCATGTCAAATTATATTCGGGGCAGGTGGAAGAAATGACTAAAATCTTTCAATATATTTTTTTAATGTTATCGTTTTGTTTTATAAGAGAAATTAAGTTTTTTGAAACTTTAGAAAAACTACTCGAATATGAAGATGCGAGAATATTAGTTTTTTGGTTTATAATTTATTTTCTTGTAATATCAAATATACTTTTTTGGATAGAAGGATTATTTGAAAAAAAGGAGAATGAAATATGATTCTTATAACACGACATAATGCAACAATAAAGTTATTTTATGACCTAAAGATAATTGATTCAAATACAGAAATTATAGATCATATTAATGATGAAAATATAGAAAAAATAATCGGAAAAAATGTAATAGGAATATTACCTTTTGACCTAGCTGCAAAATGTAATACTTTGTTAACTCCTGTTTGGGATATACCTTTAGATGCTAGAGGTTCAGAATGGAGTTACGAAGATACAAAAAAATATTTTAAAGGTATGAAAAAATACAAAGTAATAGAAATAGAGGAAATAATATGACTGAAAAAGAAAAACTTCTTGAAGCTATGGAAAAAATATATAGTCTTATGCATATAGAAGTTCCTAACATTCTTGAAGAAATGTCAAAAGAAGATAAATTTTCAGCAAGTGGGTATGCATTTGTTTTTATGGGGTTTATTCAGAATCTTGGCTTAAAAGAAAAATGTGAAGAAACTATTGAGTGGGTGAAAAACAGAGAGGAGTAATAATTATGAATGCTAAAAAAAGAATATTAAAAACTATGGAAGATTTGTACAATATATTATTTGTTGAATGTGGCGAAGCTTTTGGGCAACTAGGCACTGAAAGTAGAATTAATGGAACTGATGACGATGGCGATATGAAAATTTTCATTATTCATGCTAAATTTTTGAAAGATGTATTTGACAAAGAAAAAGGTCTTAAATATATTGAAGAAATGAGAAAGGCTATAGGAGAATAAATGCTAGCGATAACAATAGTAATATGTATTTTTTTATTTTTTACAACCGGTTTAATACTTGGAAGTATTGAAAAAAAGTGGTCATTTAGTGATGAGTTAATAGAAATACTTGAAAATTTTGAAAGTAGAATAACGAAGCTTGAAAAAGATAAAAAATAGATAAGTAGTATAGGACAATGATAATTGAATATTGAGGGAAAGCCTCCTGAAAAGAATTTTGGAGTCAATATAGTTTAATAAAATAAAATTTGACAATCAGTAACTTATATATTATAATTTAGATAAGTTGCTGATAAAGGAGACTGAATGGAAAAAAGAGATGGAAGAATTTCTTTTCATAAATCAGGAAGTGGACGCGGAGCAAAAGTAACTATTCCAATACCATGGCTACGTAAAATGGGTATAACAGAAGAGGATAGAGAAATAATTTTTACTTTTGATGAAGAAGAGCAAAAAGTGATTATTGAAAAGAAATAAAAAAATCTCCTATAACCTTTATTAGTATTATAGGAGAAATGCAGTATAATAATATACCGTCGCAAGTATATTATACTGTATTGACTCCAAAAATTCAAATTTTTTGGGAGGAATTACTATGAAATATTTAGAAAAAGTAATTGAATTTCACGGGGACAATCTCTTAACACTCAGAGATGAAGAAACAGGGGAAATATATGTTTCTGTAAAACATATATGCAATAGTATGAAAATGGAACACGAACAATACAGAACTCAAAAAAATAAAATAAACAAAGACATCTTTTTAAAGGGTGGCACAAAATTATGCCCCCTAGAAACAAATGGTGGAATACAACAAGTTTTAATGATTGAACTAGATTATTTGCCAGCATGGCTATTCAAAATAAATCCCGCAAGATTTGAAGAGAAACTAAAAGAAAAACTTTTTGATTATCAGTTGCATTGTAAAGATATCCTTGCTGATGCCTTTTTTGGAAAGAGACCGCAGAAAAAAGTAGAAGAGCCAAAATATGGGACTGATATAAACGAAATAGAAGTCCGGGAAAAGATGATAAGAGAGGATACTGATACAATTAGAAATTTGATGTTAAGGATAGCATACAATTATAAAAGGATAGGAAAACGGTCAATGACTGGATTTGAAAAAATAAAAGAAAGTTATAAAAATTTAAAAAGAACTGGATTTGTAGAAAAAGATAATACATGGAGCATAGAAGAAATAGATTCAAAAAACGAATTTGGAAAAGAAATGTTATTAAAAGAATTAGAAGAATAGTATTAAACCCTCAATATTTGATTGGGGGTTTTTAATATAATAATTTGAAAAATGATTTACATTATGCTATAATGGGAGAAATAAGATGGATGAAAGCAAAGACATAATAAGAGTCAGATGTAATGGTTTTGATTTTAGAAAAAATATAAAATGTAGACGTCTTTTAACAGAAGTGGAAGTAGAAGGTAGAGTTAAAATTAAAGCAAAATGTCCTGTTTGTGGACATATGAATTTAAGAGTAATTTCTAGCATAGGAGGTAAATAGTGGAGAAAATATTTGGGTCTATTATTTTAATAGTCTTTGTATTTTTAATAATAGCAATACCAGTTGGTTTATTAATATTTTTGATAAGTAAATTATTTAGAAAATCTTCAAATTTTGGAAAAAGAGTAAATAAAAAAATTAATAGAGAATTAGACAAATAAATAATATAACATGGAGTCTCTGGAAGACCTAATATGTAGCGATGCATATCAGGTCTTTTTTTGTTTTAGCCTTGTTGGACACACCGTTTTTTTATTTTCTTACAAAGGAAACAGAAAAGGACGAAGGAGAAAAGTAATGAATGAATTTAGAACTTATAAATCAGTTATATCTGAAACTTAAACTTGAGTATAAGACAAAGAAAGAAATATACGAAAGAATAAAAAGGGAATTATCTCTTGATGTTAAAACGGAGAGCATAAAGAAAGCTCACGAAAGGTATTTGAAAAAAAAAGAGACAGGACAGGACAAGACAGGACACAAGAAAAAGACAGGACAAGATAAAAGTACAAAAATTAAAACTGAAATACTTTTGAGTGAGGGTAAAAAGACAAATAAAGAATTAGCGACAGAAAACGGCATATCGGAAAGAACATTTTACAGACACAAGAAACAGCTTAGAGAAACTTTAATACAGAGGTCTGAAAAAGCATTAAAAGAAGCTGCCGAATATGCTTATCCTGATCAAGAAGAAATACTTAAAAGAATAAAAGGGAAAAAGCGGAACATATTAATTGAATCAATAAAAGTAATTGAGGGCAAAGCTACAAACAAAGATGTGCAAGTAGCAGTTAATAAAGCACTTGAAAATATAAAGATCATCGAAAGAGAAATAATGCAAGACATACAAGTCGTAGGCATTTATACTCAAGCGGAATACGAAAAGCAGCTTATTGAAGAAGAAATGAACATCATAAAGCTTGATACAGAAATAGAAGTAAGTAAGACAAATATCGAAGTTAGCAAGACCAACATAGAAGTAAGCAGAGATAGAATGAAAAACGACGCAATGCGTATTTTATTAGAGCAACAAAGATTATTGTTAGAGAAGCAGAAACAAGGTCTTGAGTTAACACCGGAGGAAGAAGAAGAAATAAATGTAAATATCGAAAACTTTGAAAATCTCATGAAAAGCAGTGATGAAAATGAGAGTTAGAGAAAATTATAAATTTGACTTCAAACCTTTTTCACCTAAGTCAAAAGAGGTTATAAATGTTCATTTAAACCACATATTTGACGAATACGACGGAATTATAGCAATAGGTGCTGTAAGATCAAGTAAAACATTTTCTATTGCAATAGGACAAGTTTTTTATGTTTGTGCGACTGCTGATAATACTTTGAATCTTTGGGGCGGAGTCAGTAAAGAAGCAATTCAAGAAAACTATGTAAATGTGACTATTTCGATATTAAGAAGTTTAGGGCTAAGAGTAAGACAAGTAAAAAATATTGTTATTGTCAAAGTTCCTAAAAATCATAAATGGTTTAAGCCTTGTGTCAATCGTTTCGAGATAAAAGGCGGAGACACGAAAAGATCCCACGGGACAATTCAAGGACGTACATATTATACGATTTTTATTGATGAAGTCCTGAAAGTCGAGCGTTCTTATTATGATATGGCAAGATCAAGATTAACTTATAAGACATCAAAACAATTTTACACAGGAAATCCCGAAGGACCTGGACACTGGGTAAAAAAAGATATAGTTGACAGAGCGGAAGAATTAAAACTTTATCATACGATATTTGTATTAGATGATAACTGGTCGCTGGCCGAAGAAGTAAAAGAACGGTACAAGCGAATGTTTACAGGGGTTTTCTATCAAAGGATGATCTTGTCAAAATGGGTAGCAGCGGAGGGAATTATATTTGATATCCCGGAAGAAAATAAAATAAATGTTGATGAAATACCACAATGGGGTGAGTTATATTTGTCACTCGATTATGGGACATCAAATGCATTAAATGCCGGATTGTATCAGACAATAGACAGGACAGATTATAAAAAAGCAAAAATATATAAGATAGATGAATATAGTTATTCTGGGAGGGAAAGACAGAAATTTCTGACTAACTCTGAGTATATAGAAGAAATAGAAAAGTTTCTTGAAAAATACGATCTTACATTTGAAGATTTAAACGCTGTAATTATTGACCCTAGTGCTTTAGCATTTAAGACAGAATTACAAAGAGCGGGTGCAATAGTAATAGATGCAATAAACGATGTAGAAAATGGAATACTTGTTACACAGACATTTATAAAAAGAAGACAATTGATGTTTTCAACTTTATGTAAGAAAACCTTTGAAGAAGCTGAAAATTATGTATGGGACGAAAAAGCGACGGAAAAAGGAGAAGATAAACCTATAAAGAAAGGAGATCACGCAATGGACGAAACAAGATATATGATAGCAACTTTATTTTTGAAAGATTTTCAATCAGGTCTTTTGGTCTCTGGTGGTGTAAATGGCTAAGAAAAAAAGAAGTAGAAATATGCGTGTTGAAAATAAACACGAAAAATATAATACAAGTTTTAGGAGTACAGCAAGGAATAGTACAAAAGGAACAGCTTTTGATACATTAAATCGCCAAGTAGCTGTTAAAAGAGAACTAAACGATAAATATATAGATAATTTATTGAGTAGCAACGAATTAGCAAAGAACTTATTGACAGCACCGATTGAGGACAGTTTAAAAAACGGTTTTGAGCTTACATTTTTGAGAAATAATACCGAGGATATCAATTTGAGAGATCAGGTATTTGCCAAAATGGACGAGCTTAATTTCATTGAGAAATTGAAAGAATTACTTGTTGAAACACGAAAACGCGGTTATGCATTGTTTTATTATATCTACAATGACGGAGATAACACGACAGGAGCAATACCGAACGCGAATTCAGAAATAATAGGTATTAATATACTTACTAAACAAGACATATCAGAAATAAAACTGGAACAATCAAAACTTTCTCAAAATTTTGGAGAAATAAAAAGTTTAAAAGTAAGTAATAAAAAAGATGAATATATAATCGAAACAGTTGAAATAAATTCTGCGCGTGTCGAACTCGCTTATCAAAACAGGACAAAGGACAAGATCGGGACAACTATATTCAATCAGCTTATAGATAGAATTGTTATTCAAGATACGACTGAATGGAGTATCGGACAGCTTATTTATAGAGCAGTATTTCTACAAATGAAAACTGATGAAAGCACACTTAATAACATAAAAAAAACAGGAATAGCCCAAAAAGAAAATGAAATTAATACTTCGACAGTAGCGTTCATAGGAAAAGATGACGATATTTCCGCCGTGAATTCTACTGCAGGACTAGACCCGGAAAAATATCTTAATTCAGCTGCCACGATCTTATCAATGCATACTAATATTCCAAAACAGCGTTTAATGGGGAATGCATTAGGAGCAATAGCCGGAGCAGAAGAAGATGCTAAAAAATACGCTGAGTATTTAACAAGGTTTTTTAATGCTTTTGCAGTACCCATTATAAACGGTTTCATAGATAAACTATTAAATCAAATGAGGCATACTGATGTTGTATATCAAGTATATCTTGATTCATTACTTGAAAAAGACGATTTAAAAGAAGCTCAGACGGAAGAAGCAGAAGCAAAAGCAACAAATGAAAAACTAAAAGTTATCGAGGAAACAATCGCAGTAATGAATAAAGTTGGACTTAACCCGGCGGCAGAACGAGTGAAAATTCTTGTAGAGCAGATAAAAACAGGCGAAAAATTAACAGGTCAGCATTTATCAGAGCTTTGGAAAAAAGCCGAAAAAATTTCAGAAACAAGTCTTGAGATTGAAAAAGAGAAATCGGCGGTAATAACAAGCAAAGCAAATGCGATAATGACAGCTTCAAATGCAATACAAAATACAGGTTTCACAGGTGAAAAAAATGATATAGCTAAACTGGCTAAGCTACTTGATGAAAGTCAAAACCCGTTTGAAGATTTAATGAAACTGCTAGGTGAAAAAGATGATATTAACACTCAAAATAGAAACGGAACGCAAACTCAAACAAATACTTGATAAAAAAGCAAATAGTTTTTATAAGTTTCTGGAATCACAAAATCTTGAGTTTGAGGAATTAACACAAGAAGAATTAGACGATTTAGTCGAAGAATACAAAAGAGAAAATTCAGAAGATGAGAAGAAAACAAAGAATGAATTAACAATAATAGCTTTGTTGATACTCGAAAATGTGCGAAGTAATTTTGCTGCAGCATTAAAAAATGAATATGAGAAAAAAAAGCTTGATTATATCATGAGTCAGCTTGATTTAAAGAAATATATAACTGATTTTATCAATACAACATATGAAATATATTCAGATATGCCGGAGCGTTTTATATCAGTATTACAAAATAAAGATATAGATAAATTTGAAAGCTCTGACGACCTTATAGAAGCAACATATAAAACAGTTATGAATTATGATACTTATCATTCAATAATGCAGTCAGGCGGTTTATATCTCAATTATGAAAACTCTACACTTAAGGAATTAGGCATTAATTCATACATTTGGCGAGATATGCGGGATAATATCGTCAGACACTCACATGAGATAAGAAACGGTAAAAGATTTGATTTAACAGGCAAAAGGATAGACGGTCCGCAACCTGATAATGAATACTATAACCCAAAAGAACAGCCGGGTTGCCGTTGTTCAAAATTTATAGATAATAACTCAATAAGAAAGGCGGTTATAAATTATGCTTAGATTTAATACATTAGAATTTCAAAAGCCGAGTTTTTCAATGACAGAAGAAGGCTTTTTACATATAAAAGGTAATTTATTAGAAGCAGAAAAGGAAATGACATATTATAACAGGCACGGTCCTGTAATAGAAAAAATAAGTAGTGATATTTTATTTAGCAAAGAAGTCATGAACAGTTTTTTAAATAAAACATATACATTTGAACACCCGGAGGAAAACGGGAAGTTGATTATGATAAATAGTTCAAATGTATCAAAATTTAAAAAAGGTACTGTTATTGATGTTTATAAAGAAGAAAATTGTTTAGGTGCTACTTTACAAGTAGAAGAAAAACAATCAATCGATTTTATTTTAGAGAAGTTTAACAAAAATGAAAATATAGAGTTAAGTGCTGGGTATTCCGCCGAAACAGTTGAAAGAAACGGTATTTTGTATCAAGAAAAAATACGGGGCAATCATGTAGCGATGTTACACGGAAAAGGACGTGC
>JAITVW010000157.1 GCA_031285605.1 Fusobacteriales bacterium
GGGAGACAGAGGATAAATAAAGAAGGCAAAAAATAAAACAGATATACAAAAAAAGAAAAAAATTATATCTTTTCCCTATATAATATATATGTAGATAATAAAATAAAAAAAAGGGATCACAATATAAAAAGCAATCTTCATAATATACACAGTTTATGGTATAATAGAAGATATAATAAAATTAGGTGATTATAATGGATTTTAAGATACATTCGGACTTTAAGCCTACCGGAGACCAGCCGGAAGCAATAGAAAAAATAGTGGAAAATCTGGAAAACGGAGTTTCCGATCAGATACTTCTCGGGGTTACAGGTTCCGGAAAGACTTTTACAGTGGCAAATGTAATAGAAAGATTAAACAGACCTGCATTAATTATGGCTCCGAACAAAACACTCGCAGCACAGCTTTATAACGAATATAAGCAGTTTTTTCCGGATAATGCCGTGGAATATTTCGTATCATATTATGATTATTATCAGCCGGAAGCTTATATTACTGTTACGGATACATTTATAGAGAAGGATTCATCAATAAATGACGAAATAGATAAATTACGGCATGCCGCAACAGCAGCTCTTTTGAACAGAAGAGACGTTATTATAGTGGCATCTGTTTCTGCGATATACGGCTTAGGATCGCCGGAAGCGTATAAAAAAAGAGCTATACCAATAGATGTTTCTGTGGGATTTGACAGAAATGATCTGATACTGAGACTCGTAGACCTAAGATATGAAAGAAACGATTACGCATTTGAACGTGGAAAATTCAGAGTTAACGGGGATGTCGTGGATTTATATCCGACTTATCAGGATACGGGATATAGATTTGAATTTTTTGGGGATGATCTGGAGAATATATCGGAGATAAATACATTAACAGGGCAGAAAATCAGAAAAATTCAGAGAGTTTCAATAATGCCGGCAACCCACTATCTTTCTACAGAGGATTCTGAGACAATGTTCAGGGAAATAAAAAGTGAACTGGATGAGAGAATAGAATTTTTTAATAAGAAAAATATGCTACTGGAAGCACAGAGAATAAAACAGAGAACTGAATATGATCTGGAAATGATAGCAGAAATAGGTTTTTGCAAGGGGATAGAGAACTATTCCAGATATCTTACAGGGAAGGGACCGGGAGAAACACCAGACACTCTGATAGATTATTTTCCAAAAGATCTTGTTGTATTTTTGGATGAGTCACATATTTCCGTTCCGCAGATTAACGGCATGTATAAAGGGGACAAGGCAAGAAAGCGGTCATTGATTGATAACGGATTCAGACTTCCAAGTGCTTTTGACAACAGACCGATGAAATTCGAGGAATTTTTCGGAAAAACACCTCAGGTTGTGTATATTTCAGCTACTCCGGGAGATTATGAAATGGAGCAGTCAAAGAGCGAGGTAATAGAACAGCTGGTAAGACCTACGGGAATAGTGGAACCTACTATAGAAGTAAGACCTACAAAAAATCAGATTGATGATTTAATGGATGAAATAAAGCTGAAAGTAGAGAAGGGCGAAAGGGTGCTGGTTACCACACTTACGAAAAAGATGGCTGAAGAGCTTACGGATTATTATCTGGAATATGGTCTGAAAGTAAAATATATGCACTCTGATATAGAAACACTTGAAAGAATAGAGATAATAAGAGGACTTCGTATAGGTGAATTTGATGTACTTGTAGGGATAAACCTTTTGAGAGAGGGACTGGATATACCGGAAGTAGCACTTGTAGCTATTTTGGAAGCTGACAAGGAAGGATATCTGAGATCCAGAAGGTCATTGATACAGACTATGGGAAGAGCTGCAAGAAACGTAGAAGGAAAAGTAATTCTTTATGCAGACAGAATAACAGGATCAATGAAAGATGCAATGGATGAGGTGGAGAGAAGACGTAAAATTCAGATTGAATATAATAAGGAACATAATATAAATCCAAAGACAATTGTAAGTAAAATTTCTGATTCTATTGTGGATTATGAAATAGGTAATGAGGAAAAAGCAGACAGAATCAAGAAAATTTACAAAGATAAAAAAGACATAGAAAAAGAGATAAGAATTCTTGAAAAGGAAATAAGAAAACTGGCTGAGGAGCTGAATTTTGAAAAAGCAATAGCTAAAAGAGACGAGATGAAGGCTCTGAAAGAGTTACTGCTGGAATTATAGAATAAATAAAAAAAGAAACGGGGAAGAAGAGATGAAAATATATTATTATCCTTCATGCAGTACATGTAAAAAAGCTTTGAAATGGCTTGACAGTTATGAATTAAAATATGAAAAAGAACATATAGTAGATGCAAATTTAACAAGAAAAGAAATAGAAAATATATATAAGAAGAGCAGGCTTGATATAAAGAAGTTTTTTAATACCAGCGGGAAAGTATATAAAGAGCTGGAGTTGAAGAATAAACTTCCTGATATGAATGAAAGTGAAAAACTAGAGCTTCTTGCATCAAACGGCATGCTGCTGAAAAGACCGCTGATTGTAGAGGGAAATAAGGTCATCGTTGGTTTTAACGAAAAGGAATATGAAGAAAAACTAAAATAGCCGGGAGAAGATATGGAAGCAGGAATTTTTACCGTAAGTGAATTAAACAGGGCAGTAAAAGAATATCTTGAAGGCACGCGGGCTTTTAAGAATATTTATATACAGGGGGAGATATCCAACATCACTTATTATAAAAGCGGACACCTGTATTTTACTTTGAAAGACAATAAATCAAGTGTGAAGTGTGCTGTATTCAGATATATGATAAAAGGAGTTCCTACGGATCTAAAGGAAGGAGACCGGGTAAAACTCCTCGGAAGTGCTACTTTATATGAACAGGGAGGGTCTTTTCAGGTAATCGGGGAACATCTTGAAAAGCAGAATAAGCTGGGTGAGCTTTATGAAAAATTTGAAAAGCTGAAAAAATATTATTTTGAATTAGGGTATTTTAATGAAGAAATCAAGAAGAAACTTCCTAAAGTACCATTGAATATAGGAGTAGTTACAGCGGAAACCGGAGCAGCTATAAGGGATATTATTAATACGGTACACAAGAGATTTCGTAATGTAAATATATATTTATATCCTTCCAGAGTTCAGGGAGAAGGAGCCGCGTATGAGGTGGCCCGAGGGATAGAAGTTTTTAACAGGGAAAATGTCAGGGAAAGACTGGAACTTGATTTTATAATAATCGGGAGAGGTGGAGGAGGTATAGAAGATCTCTGGGCTTTTAATGAAGAGCCTGTAATAGAAGCAGTATATAAATCTGATTTGCCTGTAATATCAGCTGTCGGACATGAAATAGACAATCTTTTGTCTGATCTGACCGCAGATATAAGAGCAGCTACACCTACACAGGCAATAGAAATTTCAGTGCCGCTGAAAAGTGATCTGATACAGGAACTGGAGTACAGGAAAAATATTTTGAATAAGCATCTTATGAATGAAATTGCACTAATGAAAAACAATCTGGAAAAAAGAAAATCAAATTATATTATAAGAAATTTCCTGAATATACTTATTGAGAAAAAAATGATGATGATAGATAAGGAAAATCGTCTGAACAAAAGTCTGAAGTATAAGATTACTGTAAGCAGTGAAAAGCTTGCAGTGATAAGAAAGCTGCTTTCAAAAATTAAGCTTGAAGACAAAATAAAAGAGAGAAAAGAAGAATTGTCTGGTATGAAAAAGATATTGACAAAGCTGGTTACCGAAAAAATAAAAGAATACAAAAATAATTTGGAGTATAAAAAAGCAGTAACAGCAAAGTATAATTCCGGTGAAATATTGAAACAGGGCTATACTCTTACAAAGTACAAGGGAAAACTAATAGTAAAAAAGGAAAGCCTGAAAAAAGATGATGAGATTATAACTGTATTTTCAGACGGGGAAATAAAAAGTATAGTTCGGTAGAATAAATTATATTTAAAAATATATTTGCATAATTTGTTTTTTTTGATACAATATATTATATATAAAAATCTTGGAGGATCAATGAAAAGAAGAATAGCAACAGTTTTATTGATTATTTTAGCATCAATTTCGATAGTTGGAGAACAAACTGCACCTGCAGGAGGAGAAACACCGGCTGCCGGCGGAGGTGCCAATCCGCAGAGCGGAAACGGAGCGAAACCGGAATCACAGGCAAAAACAGAAAATGAAATAGATCAGATAATTCAGTCAGAATTAAACAATATAAATAATACTGATACAGCAGAGACAACCACGACAACTGCTGATTCCGCTGTAGATACAGGAACTACTCCTACTATCGGCGGTGATGAAGCTTCAGACGGATCGAAATTTAAAGTATACGATAACTATGAAAAGGCGATAAAAACCAATCCCAGCTCAGGAGCGATATTCAGACTGTGTAATCTGTATTTTAGAGACGGTCTTTATGAAAGAGCTATGAATCTGGCAAAACAGGATAATGCAAGGGATATAAGAAACCTGTATGTGGTGGCACTCTCATCAAGACTTATGGGGAATTTTGACCAGTCAGTACAGTATTATAATGAAATACTGGCAAGATATCCGAACTTCCTTGAAGCACATTTGGGACTTGGAATTGCATATAAGTCAAAAAGGGATTTTAAAAGAGCTGTAGAATATCTGAAAACTTATAATAACTCAAGAAGAGATGAAAATGTAAATAGAGAAATTGTTCTTTTGAACAATATAATAAATGGAACTTTGAATTAAAGTAATTATATGGGACTCTGTGGGGAGTCTCTTTTTTTACGGGAAAGCCGTGAAAAACAGAATTTTACAGACAGCTGTTATGTAAACCGGAAGAAAACACAGGAAGAAAGAAATTGAAATATACAGTAAGAAATGTTAAAATAGTGGCAGGTCAAATTTGTTATGATATAAAATAAGACTTTACTTTAATACAATCAGATACTGTGAAGTCGGACAGAAGGTAAAATCAGCTGTTTCACAGATCAAAACAATAAGATTTTCAAAAATAAGAAATATATTTATAATAAAATTAATTATATAGTTTGAAGATTGGAGGAAAATATGGATTTGAACATTGGATTAGTAAAAGAAGGTTATTCACAGCATATAATCATAAAATATAAAGTAGAGGCAACAATAGAAAAAGGAATGAGAACCGGAAAAAAGAACAGAATGTATGAGTCAAACGAAGTAGATACACTCCAAGAGATTAATGCAATTTTGAAATGGTTAGAACAGGAAGGATTAAAAGAAGGGGAAATAATTGCTGATTTATCGATTTTAACAATTAATGAATTAGGTTTTATAAAAGAAAAAAAGTAAAAAAATTGTACAGATTTACAGATAACAATCAGATAAAATATTTTAAATAAAATATGTGTAAAACGGGAGACTAAGAGCTGCTAAACAAAATAGAAAAAAATTCTATTAGTTTAACAGCTTTTTGTTTTACAGAGATTTTTTAAAATTTCATTATTACAGCAGCATAGAATAAAACAAAAAATGTAATTTTTTTAATAATGTTAAAAAAATTATAAAA
>JAITVW010000160.1 GCA_031285605.1 Fusobacteriales bacterium
ATTTCTTTTTCTTGATTTCTCTCCATTATTTCTTCTGGACATAAAAATCGCCTCCTATGATATTTTAATTTTACCATAGAAAGCTTTTTTTATTTACAGACTTTTTCACACAGGCTCACATTTTACTTCGCTGAATCATAAAAAAACACCTCACAATTATAGTTTTATACTTAATTATGAGGTGATTATATTGGTAATTGTCAAGTTTTTTTCCTTAAGTTGACGACATTGTTTTTGATACAGACCCTCCTTATTTTTTTAGAGTTCTTTTGGATTTTTATAACACCAATCTTCATCAAATGGATTATTTTTTATTTTTTCTAAATCTTCTAATGTATAAAACCAATTTTCTTCTATCCAAAGTTTTGCATAAGGATATAAATTCAGTGTTATTATAGAAAAATCTAAAAATAATTTAGTATTTTCATCAAAATCTGGTATTAATAATTCAAAGAAAAAAACATGAGTCTTACTATACCAATCCAAAATCATATAATCACTTTCCATTTCCATATTTTTAATATAAACAGTTAAATTCTCCATTTGTATTTTTCCTCTGCTTGCAATTACTGCATAATTATATGAACCTATCTTTCCATTATTAACTTCTAAATGTAATTCAAAATCCATGTCTTTTTTAATACATTCCAATTTAATGTTTTTTGAAATTTTTTGAATTGGAACTTCTGAACCTTTATCAAACAAAACAAATGCTGATATCCCCATCATTTTATCTCCTTTTTTAATTCTTCTAATGAATTTATAATTTTTATTCCGTTTTCTCTGGCATATTCAACATCTCTTCTTATGTATGGGTTATTCATATCTATAGGTTCATCAACATATATAATAACTTCTTTCTTTTCGTAATTAAAGAAATCTTTATGATTTATTTGTGTTAATTTATCTATTTGAGACTTATCAATTACACTCGCAGATTTTTTAACCTCTATTATTTGATTTTTAGTTTCAATATCAATTTCTCCTGCTTTACCAATACCTGTTAAGCGATTTACTTTTGTTCCAAATCTTATAACCTCTTCATTTGTTTCCTTCTGAATGAAATCAGCAACTTTTCCTTCAATAGCTTTTCCTGAATTTTTACTGTTCAAAGCACTTTCTATTGATATATTGATAGTTTTTTGAGTTTGTATTGCTCCAAACTCTAATACTATTCCAGATGGATTAGTAAACTCTACAATCTGATATCCTCCTCTAGATGCAGTCTTTATAACTGGAGTATTTAAAAAAATTGTGGGCTTATTTTCTACTAATCCTGCATTTAAATAAGAATTTGGTAATGTCTCTACATTTGTTGGTTCTGGTAATCCTAAGTATTGAGGTGGCTCTGGTAATGCTAATTGCTTATTCCCATTTGAAGTGGCTGTTTTTGTATTTGTAGATGTATTATTTGAAATTTTTTTAGGAGAACTTTCCCATATTATTTCTGCGTCCAATACCTCAACATCGTCATATTTAACTACTTTATTTCCAGATTTAGAACTAGAACTTCCTGATGTACCTATAATCGTACTTATTATTGGTTGTGTTATTGCTTTTCCACCAGCATCAAAAAATATCCCTATATGCTCCGCTCCTATTTCTCCTGCATATTTTTCCACTGATACTGTTAATGTTCTCCCGTCATACGATACTGCCGAATTCATTAAATAATTTCCTGTATATTTATTTATAGAATCTCCAACTTTAACTGGATTATTAATAGTATCTGCTATTTTTTGATTTGTCCAACCTCGTTGACTTGGTTAATTTCCATTTTTAACTGCTTCATTTATATATTTTGCATTTCCTTTACACTGGTCAATTTTTCTGTTTAAATAGTTATCTGTTTCTTCTATGCCATCTGAATGAACAAAATCTAAATCGTTAAATAATATTTTTTAATACATCATTTATTATTTTAAATTTTGAACCTAATTCTTCTTGAATTTCCATACAAATAGCAGAAGCTCTTTTAAAAAAATCTAACTTATGTTTTTCTGTCCAAGGTGATGGATTTTTAGGGTATTCCCAATCTATGTAAGTAGTGTATTCTTCTTGCATAGAAATCAGTTTGTTTATCAAGTTATCTGATAAAGGCAAAGATTTATTTTCAATCGCATAACCATATTGTTTTTTTGCCAGATCATTCATTCCCCAAATACAAGTCCGTCCGTGATCAAACCAAAAACGTAGTACATATTGACACATACTTTTTCCTTTCTATTAATTTATTTTCCCTCTTAATTATTTTATTGGATAAAAAGATACTATAAAGCCGTTTGTTCCATAAGCTACTCTGTATGTGCTTCCATTTACTAAATAATCTGCATATGGACCTCCAATACCTCTGCCAACATTAATCGGTTTGGTCTGTAAAATTTGATTCAAGAAACTTGGTATATTTGTTATTCCTTTATCAGCAAAATTAGCAGCATGTCCATTTACTATATGCTTCAATCCAGCAAAGTTATTTCCATTTTCAAGCCATAATAGCTTCCCATCAGAAGTTTTTGTTACCATTACAACATCATTTTTACTATATTTTACACCACTACTTTCTAATTCTTTCATTAATTTAGAATCTAAATTTCCAAAACTTTGATGTGAATTCGACACTTTTTCAGTATTTGTTGATTTTGGTTCCGATAGTTCTGTATTTTTAGAACCAGAACTATTTGAAACATTTGTTATTTTATTTATAATCGGTTCCGTCGCTATTTTTCCTGTTCCCTCAAAGAATATCCCTATATGCTCCGCTCCTATTTCTCCTGCATACTTTTCTGCTGATACTGTTAGTGTTCTCCCGTCATACGATACCGCTGAATTCATTAAATAATTACTTGTTATATCTTTTCCCGCTAATGATTGTCTATTTTCAACATTTTGCATTTTTTCATGTACTAAAGAATAATAATGCTCGTATTGAGCTTCATACATTGCTTTTTCTTCTTCTGTCTTTGCAGTCTTTGATTTTTCCAGTGCCGCATTCCCTAGTTCCACATTCTTCTCATGTTCTAATTTTTCCTGTGCTGTTCCCCAATGCATGAACTCATCAAATGAAGTGAATCTTATTGTTTCCCCAGTCTCTGTTTTAAATACTATTTCTGTTCCTTTTGGTATTCCGTTTTCAGATGTATAATCTTTAAATTCTTTTAATGCCTTTTCATTCTTTTTTTCTGCTGTTGATTCTGATTTACTTATTTTTATAACGGTATCTGTTAATTGCGGCTTCCCAGTTTTACTCTTTCCATGTGTTTCAGTGACTTTAACCTCTTCTTTTTTTACTTCTTCTATTCCTTTTTTAATTTGAGTATTTACTTTCTTTTCACATTTTTGGTTACCGGTACATCTATCCATATTTCGGTCAATCTGATCGTATATTCTCTGCTCTGTCGGATTATCTCCAGCCATAGCAAAATCTAAATCTTCTTCTCGTATATTAGAATATAGTAAATTTCCTAATCCTAATATATCTGTTCCTTTTAAAATATCATTATAAAAATTATTACCTTCTCCTGTTACCGGCTTTCTTCCTATTCCTGTGAAATCTTCCTCTAACTTATAGCCTTTTTCTACATCTTTCTCACTTTTATCATAAACATACGGATTACTCGGATTATAGTGATTCATTTCATACATCAGACCATTAAATACCTCTTTAGAATCTGACATATCTATTACACTCGGGTCTAAGAATATTAACAAACTTCCGTCTTCCTTATAAAATGCTCCTGCTTCCTGGCTCTTCGTTTCATCTGCAAACAGTACTGTTATTGGAACTTCTTTTTCTATCCCATAAATATCTCTTAAGCCTTCTGCTGATTCATTTGCTAATTTTAATGCCTCGTATGCTCTTTCTTCCGGAGATTCTCCCTGTTTTTCTTTAAATTCCTTGTATTTCTTATCCATTGTAAGCATATTATGCATGTCTGCGTCTGTACTTCTAAGAACTCCTACTAAATTATCAAGAAAATTACTTCCCTCATTTTCTGTTGTTGCCTGTATCGCTCTTACTATATCTGCTGGTAATTGTACCAATCCGTTTATATCTCTAATTACCTGATTTCTCGTTGTTTCATTCAATAAATCTGTGTGAAGTTCTGTATCTATCTGTTCTACAACCTTATCCTTCGTTACTATCTGTGCCTTATTTATATCCGTATTTATTCCCAGTTCTTCAAGATTTAGTTTTTTCCCTGCTTCTGTTACCTCCGTATTTACAAACGTTGCATTGCTGTCCTGCTGTTTGTCATGGCTTCCATATTGTACCGAGGTCTGACCTATCGGTGTTTTATTCCCATTTTCCTTACTTCCCAGCCCTACTCCGCTCAAGCCTATTCCGTAATTGCTTCCCTCATTATGGTCTTTTAGGTTCTCTACCACTACTTTTTCTGCTTCTATACTTAATTTCTTTTCTTCATTCAGGCTTCCTATTATTGAACCAACATTTGTTAATGTTTCCCCTACCTTTATATTTCCACCATTCTCTGCTATTATGCTTGTCTGGTTATTCACCCATTTACTGTCCTGATGATTTTCTCCATAATTCCCGCCTATTGTTGGTCTTGCACTTCCTGTCTGTTCTGCTGTTCCCGGTATTTTCCCCGATACATTTAAACCTGCTCCCCAGTTCTTTCCGGCTGATTTGTTCTCATCCTGTAATGAGATTATATCAAGATTTCTACCTATTTCAAAGTCTATCTTATCTGCCTTTATATTCACTCCTGCAAATACTGCGTCTTCTTTTGTCGTAAGCTGA
>JAITVW010000196.1 GCA_031285605.1 Fusobacteriales bacterium
GTGTATAATATTATTGCTGAGAATATATTTCAGTTTATTCTGTATAGTTATTTTATTAGTCATAAAACAATTATACCAGAAATCAGCCGGATTTTGAATCCGGCTTTTTTTAATACACAGGTAATCCTTTATGTAATTTATATTTTATATATATTCTTCAGCTAATTTAATAACAGATTTCTCATCCGGTTTAGGCAATTATATATCCTCACATTTGTAATAATTCAGATTATATCATATAAATTTTATAATTTGCGAAAGATATAAAAATAATTTTCAAATTAACTTGCTTTTTTATAAAATATGATTTATCATATAAATATGAAATAATTGAAAAATATGAAAAATCAAAAGGAGAAAAAATGAAATATAAAAATAAAGAATATGAATGCGGTACAGCTAAGCTGGGAGAGAGAGGACAGATAGTGATTCCGAAGGCTATACGTGAAGAGCTCGGTCTGAAACAGGGGGATAATTTAATTCTTCTGGGGAATAAAGAAGAAGGTATAAGAATTATCAATGCAAACAGTCTTGAGGAATTGGCGGAAATCGTACTAAGGGAAAAAAATAACAAAAGTGCAGGTGATGAAAAATGAAAATAATAATTATCGGCGGTGTTGCAGGAGGGATGAGTGCAGCAGCAAGGCTGAGACGACTGGATGAAAAATCTGATATTATTGTGATTGAAAAGTCAGGGTATGTCAGTTTTGCCAATTGTGGTCTTCCATACTATATCGGCGGTGTAATAAAAGAAAAAGACAACCTGCTTCTGGAAACCCCTTCTGCACTGAAAGAGAAATTTAATCTGGATATCAGGGTAAAATCAGAGGCTGTATCTATAAACAGAGAAAAAAAAGAGATAAAAATAAAAAATATTGAAACTAATGACGAATATACTGAATCATATGACAAACTTTTGATTTCTACGGGAGCAAAGCCGTTCGTACCGGATATAAAAGGTTTGGAGGAGACCGGGTATCTGACACTCAGAAATATAGAAGATATGGAAAAAATAAGCAGCTGTATTGATTCTGATGTTTATAAAAATGCAGTTATTATAGGCGGAGGATTTATTGGTCTGGAAACAGCCGAAAATCTGAAACATAAAAATATAAATGTTACAGTTATAGAGAAGGCTGATCAGGTTATGGCACCGCTGGATCCCGAAATGGCATCATTTATACACGGGGAATTAAAAAGAAGAAATATTGCCTTATATCTAAACAGTGATATTACTGAGATAAGTAATTCAGGGAAGAAAAAAATCATAAAGCTTAAATCGGGCGAAGAAGTGGAAACCAATATAATAATAGTTTCCATAGGGGTAGTTCCCGACTCGGAACTTGCCAAAAATGCAGGACTAAAAATGAGTTCCAAAGGTGCTGTGGAAGTAGATGAATATCTGAAAACCAGTGACAGTGATATTTATGCAGCGGGGGATGTAATAGAAATAAGAAATGCGGTAACCGGGCAAAAAGCAATGGTTCCTTTAGCCGGTCCGGCAAATAAACAGGGAAGAATTGCTGCAGACAATATTCTCGGAAGAGAAGAAAAATATACAGGAACAATTGGGACATCAATTATGAAGTTTTTTAATATAACAGCAGCTTCGACAGGTGTAAATGAGAAATATCTGAAAAAACAGGACATTAATTATAAGTCTTTATTTATAATTAAGGCAGATCATGCGGGATATTATCCCGGAGCTTCCGATATTTACTTTAAGATATTGTTTGAACCTGAGACAGGTAAGATTTTCGGGGCTCAGGCTGTGGGAGAAAAAGGTGCGGATAAAAAAATAGATATTATAGCAACGGCAATATTGGGAAATATCTCTGTTTACAAATTGAAAGATTTGGAAACTGCTTATGCACCGCCGTTTAATTCAGCGAAGGACATTATAAATTATGCTTCATATATGGCAGAAAATATAGAAAGAGACGGTCTGGAAACCGTCAGTTGGAATGAAACTGGTAAAATCGGGGTAATAGATGTCCGGACTGAAGACGAGTATAATATAGACCATATTCAGGGCGCAGTAAATATGCCGTTAAATACTTTAAGAGAAAATATGGGGAAACTGGATAAAAATAAAGAATATATTGTCTACTGTAAGGTGGGGCAAAGAGGATATAATGCACAAAGAATATTGGTAAATAACGGTTATAAGGTCAAAAACCTGAACGGCGGTTTTAGTATTTATAAATCAGCTTCAATGCCTCAGGATAACAGAATAAAATTTGAAAATAACATAAAAAATGATAAGCATACGAATATATCAGGTTTGAACTTGGCAGATAAAAAAATACTGGATGTTACTGGACTGCAGTGTCCTGGTCCTGTTATAAAAATAAAAAATAAAATTTCAGAATTAAAAACCGGAGAGGTGCTGGAGGTCAAAGCGACAGATCCAGGATTTGAAAATGATATTAAAGTGTGGACAAGGCAGACAGGAAATACATTATTGAACATAGAGAATCTGGATGGGGAAATCCTGGCAGAGATAAAAAAAGGAGAAAGTTTTTTACGGTCAAAAAAGCCGGATGAGGAAACAGGCAGGGAAAACAGCACATCTTTGGTTATATTCAGCGGAGATTTTGATAAAGTTTTTGCAGCCTTGGTAATAGCAAACGGGGCTTTGGCAATGGGAAACAGTGTATCAATTTTCTTTACTTTCTGGGGATTGAATGTTTTGAGAAAAAACAATTATAAGACAAGGTCAAAAAAAGGAATAATAGAGAAATGTTTTGGAATAATGATGCCAAAAGGAGTCGGCAGATTAAAATTATCTAATATGAATTTTTTTGGGCTGGGACGAAAAATGATAAATAAAGTGATGAAAACTAAAAATATAGAATCTCTTGAATCTTTACTGGAACAATACATAGAAAACAGAGGAAAAATAATTGCCTGTACAATGTCTATGGATGTGATGGGAATAAAAAAGGATGAATTAATAGAAAATATCGAATACGGCGGAGTAGCGACCTATATGGAAAATGCGAACAAGGCCAATCATAATTTATTTATATAATTTTTATATAAATAAACAGGATAAATAATAATATTTTAAATCGCCGGATAGTTATATAACTTCCCCGGCGATTTATTCTTTATTCTTTATTTTTACACACATCACTTTTAGTAAATTTTTGAATTTTTTTATATGCCCAGTCATAATGACTGGAAGTACTGGAAATAAAGTATGAACCCAGAGAAGTAGTTTTAGTCCACGGATAAAGTTTTTTTGTAAAGAGTTCATCATTAGTATGACTTTTTATAAGAGCTTCAATTTCATTATGACTGTCATCCAGTTTTTTCTTAACATCTTCCAGATTTACATTCTGATATTTTTCCCAGATAACAGCATTTAAGTCTGGAAGAGTTTTCCATGTGAAACCCTCGGCGGGAATAACAGGTTTTTCTCCTTTCATTCCTGCTGTATACCATTTTATCATCATAAGGTGCCATTCGTGAAGATGTCCCAAAACATCCCTTATATTTTTATCTCTGTCTTCAAATGGAAATTTCATTTCCTGTTCTTCTTCTGAAAGAGAGTTTACTAACTCATTTAATTTGAGGTAATTTTTATTGCTTAAAGCAAGAAGTTCATCTTTTGTGGTTGGTCTGGCCATAATATCACACTCCGTTCCTTTATTTTTATTATACCTTGGAGAATATGACGCTATTATGTCATATTATTCAGATTTTTTAAGGGAAATCCAATCCTTCGGTAATAACAGTAAAAATTCCGGATACTTTTTCGCCGAATCTGTTATCCAGATCATTCCACCAAGACTTAGGCAGTATAAGAAAAACATGTGTATCTGAATAAAAAGAGGAATCAAACAGACGTATTTCATAATCACTGCTGATAATTTCATTAAAACTGCGAATTGTTATATATCTGTCAGCACCTGAAAAACTGAGCTTGATATCAAAGCTGCTTCCGTCATATATGACTTTCAGACCCTTATCCGTCTCTTCTGCACTGACCTTTTTTTCAGGAATATATTTGCTGAAATATTTTATAATGTCACTGTCATATTCACGCCAGTCAACCACGACGCCGAAAAGATAAGAAAAAATAATATCCGGCGGAAGATCCTTTTCCAGACTGTGACAGTTCATTTCTTCCTTATATTTTTCAAAAAATAAATCGAGAGTCTTCTGCTCAGGTTCAAAAAGTAATACGCACTCATTGAAATCAGGCTTATTGATTTTCATAAAATTCTCCTCCTACAGTTTTAAAAAGTCTTCCAAAAATAAAGCAACACCATTTTCCGTATTTTTCGGAGCAATGTAATTCACTTTTGATTTTATCTCATCATCGGCATTTTCCATAGCAACACCGTATTTTACCGAAAGAAGCATTTCAAGATCATTTTCGGCATCCCCGAATGCCATTACTTCGTCCGGGCGGAACCCATATTTTTCAAGGAGAAATTTTACGGCATTTCCTTTGGAAACATCAGGATTCATTATTTCAA
This sequence comes from Fusobacteriales bacterium, assembly GCA_031285605.1. Lineage (GTDB taxonomy): Bacteria > Fusobacteriota > Fusobacteriia > Fusobacteriales > Leptotrichiaceae > Sebaldella. The sequence goes on from JAITVW010000196.1 coordinate 4,491, forward strand.
GAAAAGTCGGTTTGGAAAGACCTTTATATATTTTGTTTTTATATTTTTCTATAATATATGAATTTATAATCATTGTAGTTTCTGTATCATTTATAAACATCATTTTATTGAAATCAAGCTTCGGCATATTGTCAAAATTGATTATATTTTCCTGCAGCTGTGACTTTGCACCGTAAGTCTTTGCAGTGTCGTTATAGTCTTCAAGATACCATTTTTCATTGCTGAAACCATGATAATACAGATTATTTTTTCTTCCGTAATCAATTAATTCACGTGCGACAGAGTCATCAAGAGTAAGCTCAAAGATCTTACTTCCGTCTGAATTGTGAATTACAGCACCGTTATAGTTTACGATTTCAGTATCAAGCTCCAGATGATCATAAAATTTTTTCATCGCAAGAAAACTTCTTCCTGTGGCAATAAAAAATTTTATTCCTGCCTTTTTTAATTTTTCAGTCATTTTTTTTGTTTCTTCAGAAACGGTACCGTTTTCATTAAGAAGAGTACCGTCAAGATCACTAAATACAGCTTTTATCATAGAATATACCCCGTTTCTCCTAAAAATTCTTGTTATTACAGTATATCACAAGTTTATAAAATTTTTTTTAGAATTATAAAAAAATAATTTATTTTTATCCTTTATTTCCAATGTTCTATAATATTATACCAAAATAAAAAAATATTTTTTTGCCTTCGCTGTATGGCGGCATGGATGTACAGGTATCTGGTGAAATTAATGGAAATGTCTCCCGATGAGCTTTGGCTGGTAAAACAATACATAGAATTTATAGCGAAAAAATAAGCGTTTCACGGGCTAGTGATGAAAATCATTAGCTTTTTTGTGTTATTTGATGTAAAATAATGATATCCAAAAAAATTACCATTTGTTTTGGACTTTACTTTTTTGCATATAATTTGTAAAATATAAATGTTTATTGGAGAAGATCTATGATAAAACTGATAATTCTGGACGTGGACGGGACTCTTACCAAAGGCGGAATACTTATCGGCAACAACGGGGAAGAGTTTAAGGAGTTTAATGTAAAAGACGGATACATGATTGCAAGTGCCGGAAAAAAGTGCGGAAAGATTTTTGCTGTTATAACAGGAAGAAATTCAAAGATAGTAAGTATCAGAGCCAAAGAACTCGGAATCACACATCTTTATCAGGGAATTGATGACAAAACAGTGATATATGAGCAGCTGAAAAAGGAGCTGGATATTACTGACGGAGAAACAGCATATATGGGCGATGATCTAAATGATTTTGAAGTGATGAAAAAGGCAGGACTTACAGGAGCACCGGCAGATGCCTGCAGAGAGATATTGGAAACAGCTGATTTTGTTTCTTCTAAAAATGGAGGAGAAGGAGCTGTAAGGGAGTTTTTAGAATATATATTAAAAAAAGAAAATTCTTGGAGTAAAATAGTTCAAAGTAATTAGGAGGAATGAATGAGAATTAGATATATTGATGCAAAACGTTTGAGGATGCTTTTGATCGCGGGAAGCAAATGGCTGGTAATGCATGAGGAAGTCCTGAATGAGCTGAACGTGTACCCGGTTCCTGACGGAGATACAGGAAGCAATATGTCCATGACAATCAGTTCTGTAGAAAAAGAACTGACAAAAGTAAATGAAAAAAGCAGTATGAATGAAGTAAGCGAGGCTGTAGAAGAAGCAATACTTATGGGTGCAAGAGGGAATTCCGGGACAATTCTGTCTCAGATAATTACAGGTTTTTTAAAGGGAATCGGGGATAAGGACAGATTATATGCCGCTGATGTGGTAACAGCTCTGGAATCGGCAAAGGAAGTAGCATATAAAGCTGTAAATCAGCCTGTAGAAGGAACAATACTTACAGTAATAAGAAAAGTAGCAGAATCAGCAAGAGAATATGTGAAAACAAGCGATGATCTTGCAGGTCTTTTGGAAAATATAAAAGATACGGCACAGGAAGCTGTGGAACAAACACCGGAAGAGCTGCCGAAGCTTAAAGAAGCAGGAGTGGTAGATGCTGGGGCAAAAGGTTTGTTTTATATGCTCGAAGGTTTTTATATGCTTATAACACAGGCAGATCTTATAGAGGAAATAGAGCCTACAGAAGTTAAAAATGCTGATTTTTCTTCAACAATTGCAAACATAGACCATGATCCGGACAGTATAAAGTTTCAGTACTGTACAGAATTTATAATAGGAAATTCAAGCTTTGATACAGATAAATTTAAGGCAGAAATTCTTGAACTGGGAGATTCGGCAGTTTTTGCACAGAGTTCCAAAAAGTTCAAGGTTCATGTTCATACGAATAATCCTGGGCAGGCTTTGGAGCTTGCACTAAAAAACGGTGATCTGGAAAAAGTAAAAATAGAAAATATGAAGCTTCAGCATGAAAATTTATATGTAAAACAGCCTGATGAAAATGGAGCTAAGATATTTGTCAGTGATAAAATAACATTATCTGAAAAAGGACATATTATAGTAGCAGATACGGAAAATCTTAAAAATGAGTTTCTTAAAAATGGTGCCGATGTGGTAATTCTCGGTGGACAGAGTAAAAATCCAAGTGTGCAGGATATATTGAGTGCACTGGAAAAACTGGATAAGAAAATAATTTATATTTATCCGAACAATAAAAACATAATTTCCACTGCAAAGCTGGCCTGTGAAAAATCAGATAAAAACGCTGTCGTAATGGAAACAAGAACAATGCTTGAAGGAAATTTTTATATAAAAGACAAAAATGATGAAATAGAAAAATTAATGGAAGAGGAAAAAAGAAACATTTCCATTGAAGTGACAAAAGCTGTAAGAGATACAAAGGTAGATACTCTGGAAATAAAACAGGGAAATTATATTGCCCTTGTAAACGGTAAGATAAAATATGTCGAAAATGATTTGAAAACACTGGTTTCGATTGTGCTGGACCGGAATATCACTAAAGATACGATGACAATAACAGTAGCAGAAGGCAGTGAAAAAGATGAGCAGTGTAAAAAGCTCATAGAAGAGAAATCAGCGGAGCTTTATAAAACATTTATAAACGGAAATCAGGAAAATTACTATTATTACATATATCTGGAAAATAAAAATCCTAATATGCCTGAAATAGCAATATTGACAGATTCTACATCGGATCTTGTGCCGGAAGTGGTTATGAATCTTCCTGTCAGTATAGTTCCTCTGAAGGTAGAGTTTGAAGGAAATTTATATAAGGATATATTTGAAATCTCAAGATCACAGGTTTGGGAAGAAATACTGAAAACAAATACAGGCTTGAAAACTTCGCAGCCTGCACCTCAGGATTTTCTGAAAGCATATAAGAGATTATTTGAAAAGGGATATAAAAAGATACTTTCAATACATATTTCCTCAAAATTAAGTGGAACTTCACAATCTGCACAAGTAGCTAAAAATCTGCTTGAAGAAAAGGATAATATAGAGATTTTAGACAGTCTGACTACAACATCAGCGTTGGGACATCTGGTAACGGAAGCTGCGAAAAAGTCTTTGAAAAGAGAATCAGCCCAAAGTATTACAGGCTGGGTAGAAAATATCAGATCAAAAGCAAGATTTCTGATTGCATTAAATGATCTAAAATTTTTGGAAAAGGGCGGAAGAATAGGAAAAGCTGCGAGCTATATCGGTTCTGCACTGCACTTAAAGCCGATAGTAGGTGTGAGAAACGGAGAAGTGATTCCTGAAAAGAAAGTAATCGGTGAAATGGGTGTTATGAATTACATAAGAAAGACCATAAAACAGGAAACAGAAAATCAGAGTGTATATTTATATGTGGTCTGGGCAGGTGTGGCAAGAAGTCTTGATGTGGCTGATAAAATAGCAAAGGAATATGAGAAAAATCCTAAGGTAACAGTAGTAAATATCAAATTGGCAGGACCGGTTATAGGATCGCATGTAGGTTCAGGCTTCGGGATAATCACTTATCCTAAATTGAGCTGATACGGATAACTGGATTTATTATAAGCTAAATAGTATATATAAAGCAGTATATGGCGCAAAAACCATATACTCTTTCATTAACAGAAGTGCCTGCAGTTTATTTTACAGAGTATAAATGTAAAATTCCTGCTTGCAGGTGCCGGGAAAGTGAGAAAAACATGAGAATTTCTAATTTTATTTCAAAGGAACTGGTATTTTTAAATACAGAGTCTGAAAATGTAGAAGAATTAATAAACAGTATTTTAGACAAGGCAGCCGAAGTTGACGAAGAAGTTAGGAATAATTTGGATAAGGCAAAAAAAGCTGTTTTGAAAAGAGAAGATGAAACCTCTACTGCACTGGGACACGGTATTATTCTGCCTCACGGAAGAATAGAGGGTTATAATGATACGACTGTTATATCAGGAATGCTGAAAAAACCCGTAAAAGCAATAGTAAGAAATAAGGAAGAAAGCATAGAGCTGTTTTTTATTATTCTTTCGGGTTTGACTAAAAACAGAACTGTATTAAAACTAATGTCTTTGGTATCTTATCTGGGACATCAGAATGAGTTTCTGGAAAAGCTGAAAGATGTAAAAAATGAAGATGAGTTCATAGAACTGATTCAGGAATATGAAAATGATATAAAACAAACAGTAACTTGCGAAGATCTTATGGATACGACTGTAAAACCGGTGAGTCTGAGTGAACCGCTGGAATCTGTAGCAGCACGTTTTATCAGAGAAAATAAAACAGGTCTGCCTGTAGTGGACGGGACAGGATGCTTTGTCGGAGAAATAACAGAAAGAGAACTTATAGAATTCGGAATGCCTAAGTACGCTTCACTGGTATCAGGGCTCAGCTTTATGACAGCAGGCGAACCTTTTGAAGAATATTTTTTGAATGCAGGAAAAGTAACTGTCAGGGAATTATATAGAAAAAGTAAAAATTTAGTTGATAGACAGGCATCTATTATGGAGATATGTTTTAATATGATAACAGAAGGAAGAACTAGGCTTTACGTAGTAGAAAATGATAAATATTTCGGAATGATAGAAAGGCGTGACATAATTAAAAAGTTTTTACATATTTAATGAAGGTTTTGGTGATTAGGAATGTCGCATATGTTGTTGGCAATAATTATATTTTGTTTGGCATATATATTAATTATTTTTGAGAAATTCCCTATATCTGTTTTGGCGATGTCAGGGGCGGTAATAATGATAATAACAGGAGTTTTGGGGGCGGAAGAGGGTTTTAGAGCAATAGATCTAAATGTAATATTTCTTTTGGTAGGTATGATGATCATGGTATCAATACTTGCAGAAACGGGACTTTTTGAATGGATAGCCATTAAGGCAACCCAGCTGGTAAAGGGAGAGCCTATACCGTTATTAGTATTATTAATGCTGGTAACAGCAGTATTTTCAGCATTTTTGGATAATGTTACCACAATTCTGCTTATAGTTCCCGTAACTATAGTTATGCTGGAAAATCTGAAGCTGGACACAAAACCGTTTATTATCGGGGAAATACTGGCGTCAAATATAGGCGGAACGGCGACTTTGATAGGTGATCCGCCTAATATACTAATAGGGAGTGAAGCCGGATTTTCATTTAACGACTTTATTATAAATCTTGGACCTGTAATTATAATTAATCTGATAGTTACAATATTTCTGCTTTACTTTTTTTACTGCAGAAAACTGAAAGTTTCAAGGGAACTGAAAGCATATATAATGGAACTAAATCCTGACAGGGCATTAAAAGATAAAAAGCTTATGTATCACTCGCTGATTATACTTCTTTTGGTAATAGTCGGATTTGTATCACATGAGATCACACATATAGAGCCTTCTGTAATTGCACTTGCAGGAGCAATGGCTCTGATACTTGTCAGTAAAAAAGAACCTGAGGAAATATTTGAAAAAGTAGAGTGGCCTACATTGTTTTTCTTTATGGGTCTGTTTATTATGGTAGAAGGTCTTGTGGAAGTCGGAGTAATACAAATGCTTGCAGAAGCTACTTTATCTCTTACAAAAGGAGACTTTCAAAAAACAGCTTTATTTATAGGTATATTGTCCAGTTCGGTTTCGCCAATTATTGATAACATACCATATACCACAACAATGCTTCCTCTGATAAAAAATCTGGGAACTACATTTCCAAATGTAGATGCTCTCTGGTGGAGTCTTGCACTCGGGGCATGTCTTGGAGGAAATGCTACATTAATAGGAGCTTCTGCTAATGTGGTTGCAGCCAATATAAGTAAAAAAAACGGAAAAGTAATATCATTTATAGAATATCTAAAATATGGACTTCCATTAACTTTTGTGACAATAGTCATAGCAATGATATATCTGAATTTCAGGTATTTAAGATAAATTTCCGGAATAAATACGGGAAAATAAGGAGGGATATTCCTCTTTATTTTTTTGGTATAATTATGTATAAAGGAGAAATTATTATGAGAATAGAGCACTTAGAATTAACAGATTCTACAAATGAAGTATTAAAGAGAAAAAAGGATAAACAGGAATATGATGTAATATATGCGGATAACCAGACAGCCGGTAAAGGAAGGCGCGGAAATAAATGGATATCAGACAAGGGGGCGGCTTTATTCTCCTTTCTTGTAAAGGATAATAATTATGGAGAAAAAACTTCATTACTCGTTGGTTATGCTGTCTACAAAATATTAGACGAAATATTGGAATCTGATAAATTGACATTTAAGTGGCCTAATGACATATATTACAGCGGAAGAAAAATATCCGGTATATTAATAGAAAAATGTGAGGATTATCTGATAATAGGAATAGGAATAAATGTAAATAACATAGATTTTGGAGTATATGGTGAAACAGCGTTATCTTTGAAGCTGATAACAGGAAAAGAATATGATGTAAAAAATATAATAGTAAAAACTGTGGAAGAAACAAAACAGAAACTGAAAAATTTAGCGGAAGAATGGGAGACTGTGATAGATTTTCTAAATGAAAGACATTCACTTAATAATAAGCTGGTTGAAAATAATCAAAAAGAACAGTATGAAGTAATGAAAATAAATTATGACGGAAGCTTAAAAGTAAAAAAAGATGGTGAGAAAAATTATACAGATATATATTCTGATGAAATAAAAGGAATAAAAATAAAGAATTAGTATGATATCTTTCCCGTATCCGGTTGTTTTAGCATTATTACCAGCAGGTTTTGCTGTTAGACTTTATTTATGTCTTAACAGAGTGATAAAATATTCGGTATTGTTTATCAAAAAATAAATGAGATACTGTGCTGATTTTCAGGTCAGAAAAATCATATAAATATAATCAGAATTTTCAAGATACAAAAATTTTTAAAATAATTTATAGTATCAGCTGTAAAAAATCTATACTGTAAATCATAAATTCCGAAAAAATTATCTAAAAAAACCCTTGAAAATAAAGGGTTTGAGAAGACGGTAAAAAAAACCGAAAAAAAAGAAAAAAAAGGATTGACAAAACTTTATAGATTTGATAATATATTCCTTGTCAACGATAAAGAATCGCTGGCCAAAAGGACAATGAAAATAGAAGAAGAAGCAAAAGCCAAGAAAAAGATGAAATAAGGTAGTGAAAAGATAAATTGAATGAAGAGTTTGATCCTGGCTCAGGATGAACGCTGACAGAATG
>JAITVW010000219.1 GCA_031285605.1 Fusobacteriales bacterium
CGGATTCTACTATAATTGCCCCGTAATTCAAGCGGAAAAATTCTTCCTCTTCTATATTTATTTCTGCACCGATTTTATTTCCAAAGCACATTTTTGCTGCTGCTTCACCTATACCGCCCTGTTTTAATGCCATTGCAGAAATTATATTTCCTTCAAGGATATTTTTATGTATATAATCATAATTTCTCATTATTTCCTGAATATCCGGCAGAAAACTGTCATCTACATTGTGTTTAATAAGATAGATATTATTCCCGGCAGCTTTGAATTCAGAAGATATTACATGCTCTGCATTTACTGTATTTACTGCAAAAGATATCAGTGTAGGAGGAACATTCAGATCATTAAAAGTTCCGCTCATAGAATCCTTACCTCCTATTGAAGGAAGCATAAACTCCTTTTGGGCATAATAGGCTCCCAATAATGCAGAAAATGGTTTCCCCCACTTTTCTTTATCTTTACCGAGACGTTCAAAATATTCCTGAAATGTAAATCTTATTTTTTTATAATCTCCTCCTGCAGCTGTTATTTTAGATACTGATTCTATTACTGCATAAAGCGCCCCGTGGAAAGGAGACCATTTGGAAATTTCCGGATTATATCCATGTGCAGCCATGGAAGCGGTATTTGTAATACCATCCCGGACAGGAAATTTTTGTACCGATACATCGGCAGGTGTAAGCTGATATCTTCCGCCATAAGGCATTAATACTGTCGAAGCTCCTATCGTAGAATCGAACATTTCTGCAAGTCCTTTTTGAGAACATGTATTTAGTGTTTTTATATTATTTATAAATTTTTCCCGAAAATTGTTGCCGTTTACTTCCCTTATTAACGGTACTTTTTTATCAGGCATTTTTACAAAAATTTCAGTTTCTGCCAATGCACCGTTTGTATTCAGAAATTTTCTGGATATATCTACTATTTTCTTATTTTTCCATGTCATAACCAGTCTGTTTTTATCGGTCACTCTGGCCACTACAGCAGCTTCCAGATTTTCTTCTTCTGCAAGCGAAACAAATTTTTCTACATCTTTTCTTGTAACGACAACTGCCATTCTTTCCTGCGATTCTGATATGGCAAGTTCTGTTCCGTTCAGACCGGTATATTTTACCGGCACTTTATCAAGATCAATTTCAAGTCCGTCTGCCAGTTCTCCTATGGCTACCGAAACTCCGCCTGCACCAAAGTCATTACATTTTTTTATAAGCCTGGTTACAGCTTCATTTCTGAATAGTCTTTGTATTTTTCTCTCTGTTATTGCGTTGCCTTTCTGTACCTCCGCACTACATTTTTCAAATGATTCATGCGAATGTTCCTTTGACGATCCTGTAGCTCCTCCGCAGCCGTCTCTTCCTGTTTTCCCTCCCAGAAGTATAATTACATCGCTTTTTAACGGTTTATCCCTTCTGATATTTCCAATCGGAGCTGCTCCTATTACAAGTCCTGTTTCCAGTCTTTTTGCTTTATATCCTTCATCATACACCTCAGTTACATGAGTGGTAGTCAGACCTATCTGATTTCCGTAAGATGAAAATCCATGTGCTGCACCTCTTGTTATTACTTTTTGAGGAAGCTTTCCGGGAAGCGTATCCTCTATATTTTCTCTCGGATCAGCCGAACCGCTTATTCTCATTGCCTGATACACATATGTTCTTCCTGAAAGCGGATCTCTTACAGCTCCTCCTATACATGTGGAAGCTCCGCCAAAAGGCTCTATTTCCGTAGGATGGTTATGTGTTTCATTTTTAAACTGCATCAGCCATTTTTCATTTTTACCGTTTATCTCCACATCTATAAATACCGAGCAGGCATTAATCTCGTCAGATACTTCCATATCATCAAGTTTTCCTCTTTTTCTCTGCTCCTTACCGAAAATTGTTGCCAGATACATTAAAGTTAACGGTCTGTCAGCTTCTTTTTTCTCAAAAAGGTATTTTCTGCTTTCTATATATTTATCAAAAGTTTCCTGAAAAAAGCTTTTTATATTTTCCAGCTTCAAATTCTATATCATTTATTTTAGTTTCAAAGGTAGTATGTCTGCAGTGATCTGACCAATACGTATCCAAAACCTTTATTTCCGTTTCAGTCGGATCTCTTTTTTCTGTTTCCCTGAAATAATTCTGAATAAACTCAAGATCCTGAAATGTCATTGCCAGTTCCATATTTTCCAGAAATTTTTCCAGTTCCTTTTTTTTATAATTTATAAATCCTTTATATATTTCTATTTCGCTTTTATTCTCAGTTTCTACATTTTCTTCAAGGACTGATAGATCTTTTTCTTTCATCTCTATAGAATTTATATAATATTTTTTTATTTTTTCTATATCTTCACTGCTTATACTGCCTTCAAAAATAATCAGTTTGCCGCTTTTTACCCCGGCATTTCTATTCTTTTTTGATATAAGATTGAGACACTGAAGCGCAGAATCTGCTCTCTGATCATATTGCCCCGGCAGATACTCCACTGCAAACCATTCTTTTCCCGAAAGATCTATTTCATCATAGACATTATCCACTGTTATTTCTGAAAAAACTATCTTTTTTGCATTTTTCAATTCCCTTTTTTCAATATTGAAAATATCATAAATGTTTACTATTCTTATATTACTAAGCTTTTTTATAAAAAGATTTTCTTTCAAATCCTGAAAAAGCTCTCTTGCCTCTACATTAAATTCTTTTTTCTTCTCTGCAAATATTCTAAAATTCATGTTTTTCCTCCCATAGCCGATTATAATTAATAAAAAAACATAATATTATCTTTTTGAAAATTGTGACGCTTTATTTTACAGGCTTTAATACTATGTTTGTGTATTACAGGTATATTTCATTACTTCATATATGTTTTCTATATTTCCTTTTTTTCTTAATTTTGGAATATTTTTAACTTTCTCCACTCTCTTCATTATTATCCAAAATGGAAATTTTGATTCCTTGTTTATTTAATAATTTAGAGGCATATTTAACTAATTTCAAAAGTTCATTTTTATTTAAATTCCCCAAATTAAAATTAT
>JAITVW010000158.1 GCA_031285605.1 Fusobacteriales bacterium
ACAGTTAGGGCAATGATAGAAAAAATTATAAAATACAAAGGTATTAAGCCAAACGGCGAAGAAAATATAATAGTAAGTCTTAATGTAGGCGATGACAATAAAACAAAACCGCAAAATCACCAGAATTTGGGAAATTCTCTTTTAAGCGGAGTTATGCCTGATTTTACAGGTTTGAGTCTGAGAGAAGTACTGATGATACTTCCTGTCGGTGTGTATCCTAATTATAAGGTCAACGGCAGCGGAAGGGTAAAGTCGCAGTTACCTGCAAAAGGAAGTAAAATAAACGGTAAAACAAAAATAGTTATTAATTTGGAATGACCGGGAGAATAAATGAAATATTATGTGCTTTATGTGGAAAATACAAAAAGTTTTTTTACATACAAATCAGAAGAGGAATATAAGCCTGGGGAATGGTGTATAGTAGACTTTTCAGGCCATAAGAGATCGGCTGTTATATTAAGGGAAACAGAAGAAGATAAAATAGATTTTGATATAAAAAAAATAAAGGAAATAGACAGCAGGGCAGATATTCTTTCAATTCCCGAAGATATTATAAAACTTATGGACTGGATGGCTGTTTATTATATAAGCGACTATTATAACGTAATAAAAACAGTCTTTCCGGGAATATTAAAGCTTAATTATTCACAGAAAGCAGTTTTTTATAAAGAGCTTGAAAATACAGAAAAGTATAATATCGAAACAATAAAAGATTTTAATGATTATATGAAAAAGAAAAAGGTCGTTACGTCTGCCACACTTATGAAAAAGTTTGGCAGAGACTTTGTTTCTTATGCGCAGTCAAAAGATGCGGTAAAAATAGAGAAACATTTGATTACAAAAGAAAATAAGATCAAAGAAATAGAAACTGACGGAATAATAAACGAAACTGATATAGAACTTAACGAAGAACAAAAAAACGCAGTAGAAGCGATAGAAAAAGGGAGTAACGGCTATTATCTCATAAAAGGGATTACAGGTTCAGGAAAGACGGAGGTATATATAAGACTGATAAAAAATGCGCTGAAATCCGGCGGAGGATCAATTTTTCTGGTTCCTGAAATATCACTTACGCCTCAGATGATGAACAGGCTGAAAAGAGAGTTTTCCAATAATGTAGCTCTCCTTCACAGCAGACTTACGACAAAGGAAAGAAAAGAAGAGTGGTATTCCATAAAAAGCGGTAATAAAAAAATAGTAATAGGAGCAAGATCAGCTGTTTTTGCACCTGTTCAGAATCTGAAATATATAATTCTGGATGAGGAGCATGAAACTACTTACAAGCAGGAGAGTAATCCCAGATATCATACCAAAAATGTGGCAATAAAAAGAGCTAATCTGTTAGAAAATGTAAAAGTGATACTTGGTTCGGCTACTCCTTCATTCGATACATATTATCAGGCAAAAGAGGGTGTAATAAAACTTCTGGAGCTGAAAAACAGATATAATGACGCCAAAAAGCCTGTATATGACCTTGTTAATCTGCAGAATGTAAACGGAAATTTTTCACACGAGCTTCTGGAAAAAATATCGGAAAAGCTGTTAAAAAATGAACAGGTAATATTGATACTAAACAGAAAAGCATTTTCTACATTTATAAAGTGTAAGGACTGCGGCACAGTGGAAACGTGCCCTAACTGCAGTATAAGCCTTAATTATTACAGAAAAGAAAATAAGCTGAAATGTCATTACTGCGGCTGTGAGAAGTATTTTAAGCCTGTATGCGGTAACTGCGGCAGTAAAAATCTTATTCATCTAGGGACGGGAACAGAAAAAATAGAGCTGGAACTTGGTGAGATATTCAGAGATGCAAGGATCTTGAGAATTGATTCCGAGAATACAAGAACTCAGGAACAGTTTGAAAAAATGTACAATGATTTTAAAAATCATAAATATGATATACTTCTGGGGACACAGATTATTGCCAAAGGTTTTCATTTTCCCGATGTAACTCTGGTAAGTATAATAAATGCAGATATAATACTTAATTTTCCTGATTTCAGAGCCGGAGAAAAAACTTATCAGCTGCTTACGCAGGCGTCCGGAAGATCTGGACGCGAAAAGAAAGAAGGAGAAGTTCTGATTCAGACTTATGATCCGGACAATGATGCAATAAAGAAAACGATAAGTGATAATTATGAGGGTTACTATGAAAATGAAATGGAAATAAGAAAAATACTGAAATATCCTCCATACGGGAGAATCATTAATATAGTAATATCCTCGGAAACAGAAACAGGTTTGAAGGAAAAGGCGGAAAAGTTTTATAATATGATAAAGGAGAAGAACAGTTTTATTCCAAAACCGTTTAAAGCACCCATATATCGTATTAATAACAGATACAGGTATCAAATTTTTATAAAATCTGATAGAATATCTATAAACAAGATTAAACACAGAATTAGAAGTTCACTGGTAAATTACCGGGAGAAGGATGTCAGAATAAGCGTAGACGTGGATCCTGTGAATTTATTGTAAAGATAAAGGAGAAAATAATGAAAATAATATATTATGGTAATCCGGTACTGCGTGAAGTATCTGAGGAAGTTACCGAAATAACAGATGAGATAAGGCAGATACTTGATGAAATGGTCGAAACAATGAGAGAAGAAAGCGGAGTGGGTCTCGCAGCTAATCAGGTCGGACTTACACAGAGATTTTTTGTAGGTGAAGTAGATGGAAATGTAAAGAAAATTATTAATCCGGAAATTATTGAGTTCGGTAAGGAAGAAATAGAGCTGGAAGAAGGATGTCTGAGTATCCCGGGTATCTATAAAAGAGTAAAAAGACCTGAGAAAATAAAGGTAAGATACCAAAATGAAAAAAGTGAAACTGTGGAAGAAGAGCTTAATGAAGTTTGGGCAAGAGTATTTCAGCATGAGCTGAATCATTTGGACGGTGTTTTATTCACAGATAAATTGTCACCTTTAAATAAAAGGCTAATATCGAAAAGACTGGCACAAATAAAAAAAGAAGGTAACTAAAATATGAAAAAAATAATCTGTTTATTTTTTCTTCTGCTTTTATTTTCATGCGGAAAAGAGAATAAGGAAATAAATATAAGATCAGGTCTTGACAGTATAGACAGTATCGGGTCGATGCAGGAGATAAAACAGGAGGATATAAAAGGTTTTTGGGATTTATATTCAAAAACTGAAAAGCAGATACTGGACGGTTTTAATGAGGGAGATAAATATCAGAATAAATATATAGCAGATCTGGATGATAAAATAAGAGAAATAGATCCGAGTCTTTCGGTGGAAATAAAACCAAATACTGGTAAAGACAGAGTTCTTACAATTACAGCCAACGGTATACCTGAATTATTTCCCGTGGTAATAAAAATTGCCA
>JAITVW010000229.1 GCA_031285605.1 Fusobacteriales bacterium
CTGACAGCACTCTGACTTATATACATTTTTTTTGAGGTTTTTGTCATATTCAGTGTCTCAGACACCGAATAAAATATTTTCAACTTCCTATAACTCACTTTTTTCCTTTCCTTAAAACCACCGGTGTTTTTTCTGACTCTGGATTAACATATGTCAGTAAAAACACTAGTGCCTCATCTGAAAAAATGCTTAGATAAGGTACTAAATTTAATAACAATATTTTCTATTTTTTTAGAATATCTCTGATTTCCCTCAAAAGTTCCTGATCAAGAGTTGGTTTTTCTTCAGTTTCCAAAACTTCTTCTTTTTTTCTAAACTTATTAATAGATTTCACTATCAGAAACAAAACAAATCCTATCAGTAAAAAATTTATTACGTTTTGAATGAATAAACCCTATGATCTGGCAAGTTCCGGATTTACACCATCTGATTGCTTTAAGACCAATTTAAGTTCCTGAAAGTTTATTTTGCCGAAAATCAGACCCAAAACAGGCATGATTATACTATCTACCAATGAATTGACTATTTTACCAAAAGCACCGCCTATAATAACACCCACAGCTAAATCAATTACATTGCCCTTTGAGATAAATTCCCTGAATTCTTTAAACATTTTACCTCCTTAACTGTAAATAAATTCCAAAAATAAAAATAACATTTATAAGATAATAAAATACTATTAGAACAATTATTTATAATAATTATATCATATTTCCAATAGAATGAAAAATCATTTTTATATATTTGATATGACAATTTAAATATTTTTCTGTTTACTTTCTGTATTATTCATTTAGAACTAATGCTTAAGACAGAGGAGAGCAAAATTTTATTTATTGAAATATCTCCTGCTATAATATATAATGATATAGAAATATAAAACGGAGGAAAATAAAGATGCAAAATCTCAAAAGAAACTTTTCAATAATTGCTCACATTGATCATGGTAAATCTACAATTGCCGACAGACTTCTGGAAATGACAGGAACAGTTACAGAAAGAGAAATGAAGGAACAATTACTGGATAGTATGGATTTGGAAAGAGAAAAGGGAATTACAATAAAAGCTCAGGCTGTTACTTTAAGTTATACAGCTGCTGACGGCAGTAAATATGAGCTGAATTTAATAGATACACCGGGACACGTTGATTTTATCTATGAAGTATCAAGATCACTTGCAGCATGCGACGGAGCTCTTTTGGTCGTAGATGCCGCTCAGGGAATAGAAGCACAGACACTGGCTAATGTATATCTGGCTTTGGAGCATGATCTTGAAATACTTCCTGTTATTAATAAGATAGATCTCCCTTCAGCCGACCCTGAAAAAGTAAAACTGGAAATAGAAGATATTATCGGACTGCCTGCTGACAATGCTGTTCTGGTTTCAGGAAAAACAGGACTTGGAATTGATGATCTTCTGGAGGCAATAGTAAAATATATACCTGAGCCTGAAGGGAGTATCTCTTCGCCGCTGAAAGCACTTATATTTGATTCTCATTATGATGATTTCAGAGGAGTTATTACTTATGTCAGAGTCATTGACGGTGTAATAAAAAAAGGTGATAAAATAAAAATTATGTCTACCAGTAAAGAATTTGAAGTTTTGGAAACAGGTATATTTTCTCCTAAAATGACAGAAAAAAACGAACTTTCGGTAGGAAGTGTCGGCTACATAATTACCGGAGTAAAATCTATAAAAGATACTCAGGTAGGAGATACAATAACTCATGTTAAGAATCCTGCCGAAAAACCATTGGAAGGATACAGACCGGCTCAAAGTATGGTTTTCGCAGGAATTTATCCTATATCTACTGATGATTATGAAGATTTACGTGAGGCACTGGAAAAATTACAGCTGAATGATGCATCACTTACTTATGTTCCCGAAACTTCCATTGCTTTGGGGTTTGGATTCAGATGCGGTTTTCTTGGATTACTTCACATGGAAATCATAGTAGAAAGACTAAGACGTGAATTTGATATTGATCTTATTTCTACGGCACCGTCTGTAGAATACCATGTAACCACAGAAACAGGAGAGCATTTGATAATAGATAATCCGGCAGAATTTCCCGCCGGAAAAAAAAGTATCGAAGAACCGTATATAAAAGGGACTATAATTGTTCCCAGGGATTATGTAGGAAATGTTATGGAATTGTGTCAGGAAAAAAGAGGAACTTATATTGATATGTCTTATCTTGATGAAACAAGAACCATGCTCAGATATGACCTTCCTCTGGCAGATGTAGTAATAGATTTTTATGACAAGCTGAAATCAAGAACAAGAGGTTATGCTTCATTTGAATATGAAATGATCGGGTATAAAGAATCTGATCTTGTTAAAGTAGATATACTAGTAAGCAGTAATGCCGTAGATGCCTTTTCATTTATCGCACATAAAGACCATGCCTTCAATCGTGGAAGAAGTATAGTGGAAAGACTTAAAGAAGTCATTCCCAGACAGCAGTTTGAGATACCGCTTCAGGCTGCTCTCGGAAGCAAAATAATAGCAAGAGAAACTAT
>JAITVW010000253.1 GCA_031285605.1 Fusobacteriales bacterium
CACAGGATAAAATATTGTCATGTTCCCGCCTGATTTTATCTCAAAACTTTTTCTGTCCTTTAACATTTTATCAAATTTTTCTTTTACACTTTTATCAGGTATATAAGGTCTTTCCAGTGCTTCTGAAATTTTCCTTTCATCTCTTGAATCATAATCCCAAGGCGTAACCTGATAAAATACTTTATTCCCGTCTCTGATTTTAGGTATAAGCAAAGTCAGTGAATTTTCTTTCATGGTCAGTAACAGTAAATCTCTTGAAAAATAAAGATCTCTCATCCGGGCATCCTCATCTATCTGTGTCACAATTTTTGCTGTTATGGCAGAACTTCCTATATCTGCAGCCTGCTGCTTCAGTACTTCAAGATTTTTCTTTTCCACCTGAACCTTTACTGTAAACTGTATCCCAAGAACTAATACAATAAGTATTCCCGAAACCGTAAATATTTTTTTATAGTCCAATTTTCTGTATTCCGGTTCGCTGTATCCCGAATATGCCGCTATAACATTAGAAATTATATTTAAGCTTATCACTACATGCAAAAAACCCAATACTACCAATATTCCCAGAATTATGCCGAAAATTGTCCAAAGTTCGTTATTCATGACAGTCAGATTAAATATATTCCCCAATAATCCTATGATAAATAAAACCACTGCAAGCCACAAAAACAAAAGAATTATTCTTAAAACCCCCGATTGTAATCCTCTCAGCCTACTACTCATATTTCCTCCCTAAATCAAAAATCTTTTATTTTTTTATAATAACAGTTCTTTTACTTTACCCACAAGTGCTTTAATATAAGTATCCACTGTTTCCTGTGTTTCTCCTTCTACCATTACCCTTATTAAAGGTTCTGTTCCGGAAGCTCTCACAAGTATTCTTCCTTTTCCTTCGATCTCTTTTTCTTTTTGCTTTATAAAATCTATAAGTTCTTTATTTTCAGCCCATGTTTGTTTCTTTTCTTTAGAAACTACAGTATTTACAAGCTTTTGAGGCCATAATTCAACATCCTCCACAAGCTCGCTGAGTTTCTTGCCGCTTTCTTTTATTGCAGCTACAAGCTGTATTGAAGAAAGAACCCCGTCGCCTGTAGTATTATAATCAAGCATTATTATATGTCCTGACTGCTCTCCGCCGAGATTTAACCCGTGTTCCTTCATTTTTTCAAGGACATATCTGTCTCCCACATTGGCTCTTATAAGTCCTATACCGTTTTTATCAAGGTTCTTTTCAAATCCCATATTGCTCTGCACTGTTGTTACTACTTTATTAGAATTCAGTATACCTTTATTCTGAAAATTTTTCGCAATAACAGATATTATTAAGTCTCCGTCAACTATATTTCCTTTGTCATCCACAGCGATTAATCTGTCCGCATCCCCGTCATAAGCAAGCCCAAGGTCGGCATTATATACCTTCACCACTTCCCGAAGCAATTCCGGATGTGTAGAACCGCAGTTTACATTTATATTTTTCCCGTTAGGTATATTGTTTATAACAGTAACATCAGCTTTTAATCTGTGAAAAATCTTCGGTGCAACTCTGTATGCAGCCCCGTTTGCAGTATCTACTACTATCTTCATTCCCTTAAAATCTGTTTTCAGGGTCGATGTCAGGAAATTAAGATATTCTCGCATATCATCTTCCACATATTTGAATCTTCCCAAATCATCTCCGAAAACCTGATGTTTTAACATTTCTTCCCTGTTTTCCATATAGCCTTCTATCTCTTCTTCTACTTCATCAGGAAGTTTATAGCCGTTTTTACTGAAAATCTTTATTCCGTTATCTTTTACCGGATTATGCGAAGCCGAAATCATTATTCCCGCATCTGCTCCAAGATGTCTTGTAAGGTATGAAACACCCGGTGTAGGCAATACTCCCACAAAATCTATATGAATCCCCATTGATGTTAATCCCGAAGCCAGAGCAGACCTGATCATATATCCTGATATTCTTGTATCTGTTCCTAATATAATTTTTGGTTTTGTTGTCTTATTATTATTTTTCTTCAAATAATACCCTAATGCTAATCCAAGATTCGTAACCAGATCTATAGTAAGATCCTTATTCGCTTCTCCTCTAATTCCATCTGTTCCAAAGTATTTTCTAGCCATATTCCCTCCAAATTCATAATATATCTCATATAGGTTATAATAACACCATTAAAGCATATTTTCAAGCGTAAAATTAGTATTGTTTTATATTTTGAAATACAGACTTCTGTATAAACTGCTTCCTGTAATCTCAATATTCCTGCAGCAATGCTTTTTATCCGTTATAAAAACTGTAAAATACAAAAATTCCGGTATTTCTGATTTCAAAAAATTTATTTTTCATAAAATTCCAACAGAATATTCCATGACTCTAAAGCTGTTATCCGGTTGACTTTATGCGAAATAAATGGTATTATCAGTCATAAAATAAAAGGGAACTCTATGCACTTTTTGTGCCAATATGCCTTTTCTGGCAGGCCCTTAATTAAAAGTTTTGTGTATAGACCGGATACTATACACATTTTTTTTACAAAATTCCATCAAAAAGGAGTAATAAATATATGTATAATTATTATAAAAGTACATTATTTAAAAAAGCATTATTTTTTGGACGGATACTGCTGGTTTTTTTGCTGATATTTACAGCTTTCAAAATTGCTGTGTTTCTGTCCCCCTTTGTACTTGCCGTTTTATTTTCAATGATAGTTGACAAAATAGCATGTTTTTTAAATTCTAAAGTAAAATTACCCAAAAAAATAAGTACGGCAATTGCTCTTATGATTGTATTTACCATTGTAGTCGGTCTTATATCCCTGATTGTCACAAAACTGATTCTGGAGATATACAGCCTTTCATTTAATATTAGTACCTATGCTCAGGAAATAAGGCTTTGGATAGATAATCTCATGAATTTTATGAACAAGGGAACTATAATTCTGGACAGAATACCCGAACAGATATTAAATCAGTTAAAAGGCTCGGTAAGCGATATCATTTCCATGGCGACATCAAAAATAAGCGTTATTCTCAATAATATCCTGTCATTTATTACTTCACTGCCTAATGTAGTGATATACTTTTTTGTCACTGTTATAGCTACTGTTTTTATGAGTCTTGATAAACAGAACATAATCCTGTTTGTAGAAAAACAGCTGCCTGCTTCGTGGCTGAATAAAATATATACCCTGAAAAATGACCTTCTGTCTGTGGCAGGAGGTTATCTGAAAGCTCAGGCTATGCTTATTACTATTTGCTTTTTTGAATTGCTTACAGGACTGAATCTTTTTCATTTCATGGGTCTGAATGTGCAGTATCCTCTTACATCTGCCATTATTATATGTGCAATAGACGCATTTCCTATTCTCGGTGCCGGAGCATTCATGATTCCGTGGATAATAGTTTCATTGATAATAAAGGATTTTAAAACGGCTGTTGCCTTACTTATTTTATATGTAATTATTACTGCGGTAAGACAGCTGCTGGAGCCAAAATTATACAGCCGGAATATAGGAGTTCATCCTCTGATAACTCTGTTATCGATGTATACAGGATTAAAACTTGCAGGATTTATTGGTATCATAATGGGACCTGCGGTTGTTATCATATTGAAAAACGTATTCCATGAAGAACTGGAAATAGGATTTTTCAAAGGTATGTTTGGTAAAAAAGAAAAAATTAATGCTGAAACTGAAAAGAATAATACAAATGCATAATCATAGAAAGACCAACTATAAAAAGTCAAGAAAAAAATAAAATGAGAAAGAAAACCACTACAAAAAGAGCTCATGAAAGAGCTAAAAAAAATTACTGTTTACGGTAAGTCTGACCGGATTTTA
>JAITVW010000270.1 GCA_031285605.1 Fusobacteriales bacterium
GGTGTTGAAATGGTAATGCCTGGAGATAATATAGAGATGACAGTAGAATTAATCCACCCGATAGCAATGGAAGAAGGATTAAGATTTGCCATCAGAGAAGGCGGAAGAACAGTTGCTTCCGGTGTAGTTGCTACTATAACTAAGTAGTGAACTGTGAATTTTAAAGAGACAGTCGAAAAATGAGCCAAAAGGCTCATTTTTCTTCATTAAAATTTACATAAAAGTATTTACATATTAGTAATTATATGATATAAAGTAAGTGATATAAAATTTAAAATATTGTGGAGGTAAATTAAATGAAAAAATTATTCGGGTTATTAGCTTTAATGACAGTTATATCGGGTGTATCTGTCGCTGATGATTTTACTAATTTGAATCTTGATTCTCACTGGAGAGGTTTACATGGGAGAGGATATGAAAACAGAACTCATATGACTGGTCAGGAAGTGAGAAACCAGTTCAGCGGGAAATTAACTTTAGATGACGAGTGGCAAGGATCAAGCTTTAACTTTGATTTTTTAAGAAAAGATTATTATACTACTAATGGTAGTTATGATGGTAATGGTTGGGATAACAATGTATATTTCGCAAAAGATTTTTCAAAAGGACCATTTGTCGGAGATATGAAATTAGGATGGAAATATAAAGGAGATTCTGGTGTAGGACATGGTAATGAATTTTATTTTGGACCAACTGTAGGATTTAAATTATTAGGACAAGAGGGGACTTTCACAGCTCAGTTCGTATACTTCAATGATATAAAAGCATTTCAGAGAGACTATAAAGATGCAGGTACAGAAGGTATCGGAGGAAACTTTGATTTTAACTTCAACGGAACTATCTTAGAAGGAAGACTTGGAACAGTTTCTTACAATTTAGATATTAAAAACCATTTAAGAGATGCTACTAATACAAAATATACAACTTCAGACAGTAGAAATACAGTATATTTAGATTATGACGGTATAATTTCATATGACTCACCTAGATTTTACGGATTTGGTGTTGGATTAGACATCGAAAATGAGTATGAAATGCACACAGGTAACGGATGGTACAACAATGGATTCTATTTAAGTCCAAAAGCTTCGTTTAAGCACACTTTCGATACTTCAATCGGAAAAATCGGTGTAATGCCTTATGTTAAATGGGATGCAATTGACCAACAAAGAGGAGAATTTGCTGAAAGTGATGATACTTATTCAGGATATGGAGATACTAAGTTAAGAGCGGGATTAAACATATCATTAGACAGAAACTAATTATATAAAACAGGCTTTTCAGCCTGTTTTTTTGTAGAATTTTTTGAATTATAGAAATTGCATAAGTGAAAATTCAATAGTATCATGTTTTTGCGAGAAAATAAGACGAAAGGAATTTTACTTATACGAAGTATCAGACCAACTATTAATGTAGCGAGTTGTAAAAACCATATATTTTAGACAACACATGCTATATTGAAGCTCTTAGAACTGATGGAAGAGCAAATTGCCATGAAAGAAAAATGTATTACAGAACCGCTATATTAAATGAATTGAATATAAGCCGGATAATGAATTTCTGGAAGGCATAAAATATTAGAAATGTCTGATATTTTATTGTGAGCAGAGTGAAACTATATATAGCTTTTCTGCTCATTTTTTATTGGATTATTCCGGCTGATTTAAAGTATAAATAATAAGATATATATTTTACTAATGTACTTAAAGATGATAAAATATAAATGTTAATTTGAAATTATTATGAAAGGTAATGATATGGAGAAAAATATTACACACTGGAAGCAGGGAATTAAAGACGGTATTCCAATATGTCTGGGATATCTTGCAGTATCTTTTACATTTGGAATCGCAGCAAGAAATACAGGCTTGACAGTTTTTCAGTCTTCACTGATGTCTGCGACAAATTATACATCAGCAGGACAGTTTTCTGCAATAGGTCTGATAGGAGTGTCAGCTTTATATTTTGAAATGGCTGTGACTCAGCTTATAATTAATTTACGTTACTGTCTGATGTCATGTGCCTTATCGCAAAAGCTTAAAGAGAAAACTCCGTTAATACATAAGTTTACTATGGCTTTTGGGATTACTGATGAAATTTTTGGAATATCAGTATGCAATGATGGAAAAATAAATCCTTTTTATATATATGGTGCAATGAGTACAGCAATGCCCGGGTGGATTTTAGGAACATTTTTAGGAGTTATTTCGGGTAATATTCTGCCGTTAGGAATTATAAGTACTTTAAGTGTGGCACTTTATGCTATGTTTATAGCAGTTATTATACCACCTGCAAAAGGAAACAGAATATTGGCCGGTCTTATTATATTATCTATGATTTTAAGCTTTATTTTTTCTAAAATCCGGATTTTATCGCTGGTATCACCGGGATTTAAAATTATTATTCTTACTGTCCTGACAGCTGGAGCTGCAACTGTAATTTTCCCACTGAAGGAGGAGGAATATGAGGGGTAATATTTATATTTACATATTGGTAATGTCTGTAGTTACTTATCTGATACGTCTGCTCCCATTACTGCTTTTTAACAGAGAGATAAAAAATATTTATATAAAGTCATTTTTATATTATGTCCCTTATGTTACTCTTGCTGTTATGATTTTTCCGGGTATATTATACGCAACAGGAAATAGATGGTCAGCTCTTGCCGGATTTTTAACGGCTCTTGTACTGGCTTACAGGGGAAATAATTTATTTAGGGTTTCTTTTTGTGCATGTTTTTCAGTTTTTACTGTTGAATTAGTTCAAAAAATTGTATTTTAGCAGAATAACAAAAGACCGGCTGATATATGTCAGCCGGTAAATATTTTTCGTTCTTTCTTAGTTTTTTTGCGTTTTATAGGTATAATAGTTGACAGAACTGTGCGATACTATTATTATATTGTATAATTATGTAAATTTACAAGGAGGGATAAAATGGAAAATATTAATGCAGAGAATGGTTTTTGGATTAATAAGCCGAAAAAATTTATAATATCAAAAGAAAAGATAGTTATAACCACAGAAGAAAAAACAGATTTTTGGCAGAGAACTCATTACGGCTTCAGAAACGACAATGCACCGGCTTTTCTTTTTAAAAATGACAGAGAATCTTTTTCATTTACTGTAAAAACTGCTTTTAATTCAAAAAAAGTTTATGATCAATGCGGAATTATCATTTATCAGAATAGTGATAACTGGTTTAAAGCATCTATAGAGTATGAAAATGAGATTTATCAGAGACTTGGAAGTGTGGTGACAAATAACGGCTATTCAGACTGGGCAACTACTGATATTGAGGCAGACATAAACGAAATGTATTATCGCCTGAGCCGTAAAGGAAAAGACTTTTGTCTGGAAAACTCAGCAGATGGTATGAATTTTAAGCAAATGAGAATATTTCATTTGTTTGAAGCTGAAAATGAGATAAATATCGGAATATACGCCTGCAGTCCGTCAGATTCAACGTTTGATGCTGTATTTACAGAGATTGATTTTTTTTCATCAGTCTGGAAATAAAAAATTAACAAAGACTTGATAAATTGCGGTAGAAATGCTATAATTTACCAAAATTATGAAAATAAGGGGTAAATTATGAACACATTATTAAACATTATATGGCTATTTTTCGGTGGTCTTAGTCTGGCACTGAGCTGGGTAATTTCCGGAATTTTATGCATAGTTTTTATTGTAACAATTCCATTTTCAGGGGCTTGTTTTGAATTGGCAGGGCTTACACTGGCACCTTTTGGGAAAGAAGTAGTGGAAAGAAAACATCTGAATAATGCAACAGCTCCAAAACCTATAGCAAGTACACTTTGGATAATTTTTTCAGGATTCTGGCTTTATATAGGATATTTAATATCAGGTATAGTTATGATGTGTACTATAATAGGAATACCGCTTGGACTGCAGTGTTTCAAGATAGCAAAGATCAGCCTGAATCCGTATAAATATACACTGGTTGACAGTAAAGTAATGAATATGATAAATAATGGATAAAATGACCGTAAAACGGTCTTTTTATTTATAAACAGAAGTTGAAAATATTGAAAAAATAAAGTAAAATAATATATGTTATTTTAGAAAAAATAAAAAAATTACAGAATATATCAAAGAACGGAGATTAAAATGCAGGAATATGATGATAATAATGCTAATGCACCTGAAGTAATTACAGTCTACAGAAGTTTTGACTTTGAAGCTTACGATATAAAAGAAGCTGATAAAAATTATCTGTATGAAATAGAAAGAACAATAACTGACAATCAGGAAGCAGTTACAAAAGAATTGTGCGAAATAGCCAGAAAATTAAGCGAGGCCAGAAAGATACTCGGTGGATATGCGGATGGATGTTTTAATAAATGGTTTGAAAATCTTGGTTTTGAAAAGAATTATGTAAGCAAAATGATTGATAAATATGATCTGGTAGAGGAAACACATGTGGAAAAGGCTATAGACCTTCCGGTAAGACTGGTTTCTGATATGAAAAAAGAAGAGCTTGACACTGAGCAGAAAACGGAAATTGTAAATAGTCCGGAGCCTAAGCGGAAATTTAAAGAGATAAAAGAGGAAATATACGGACCTGAACCTGAAAAGAATGAGGTAGAAGTAATTCTGGAAAAAATACATAAGGCAGAGCTGGCTATAACCAAACAGGAGGATAAAATAGAAAGATTAAAAGAAAAATTAGAAAAACTGCGTGATATGTAATTTATATAAGGAAACGGAATAGGAAAAAACCGTTTCTTTTTTATTATATTTTTTCGGATTAAAGACAATATAAAAACCGCAGTAAATATATAATTTATTTTTCTGCGGTTTATTAAAAAGTCTTCTTTAAATATCAAAGAGATTTCTGATATCTTCTTCGGAAAGAGTATTTATTAAACTTCCTTCGCTTGTAAGAACATTGTCGATTAACTTTTTCTTTTTATTCTGAAGTTTCATTATTTTTTCTTCAATGGTTCCTTTAGTTATTAATTTAATAACCTGTACGCTGTTTTTCTGACCGATTCGGTGTGCTCTGTCAGAGGCTTGATTTTCTACGCTTGGATTCCACCATGGATCTACATGTATTACAGTGTCAGAGCCTGTAAGATTTAGTCCTGTTCCTCCGGCTTTCAACGAGATAAGAAATATCGGAGTATTTCCGGCATTAAAAGAATTAACAAGTTCAAGTCTGTCACATGCTTTCATGCTTCCGTCAAGGTAAAAGTGTTCAATTCCTTTTTTCTTAAGCTCACCGGAAATCAGCTTCAACATAGTGGTAAATTGTGAAAAAACAAGTGTTTTATGGTTTCCGGAAATCAAATCGTCAAAAAGCTCAAAAAGGGTTTCAAACTTTCCGCTGCTGTGTGTATAATTGTCAATAAAGAGTTTTGGATGACAGCATATCTGTCTTAGTCTTGTAAGCAAAGAGAAGATTTTTATCTGGCTTCTGCTTAATTTCTCATTTTTTATTTCATTCTCAATCTCTTTTTTGGCAACTTCCAATTGGGACTGATAGAGTCTTTTCTGGTCTGTATCCAGTTCACAAAGCTGAGTGGTTTCTATTTTTGGAGGCAGCTCCGGAAGGACATCTTTTTTTATACGTCTTAAAATAAATGGTTTTATATGAAAGCTTAATGCTTCCAAAGCAGACTTATCATTCTGTTTCACAACAGGTGCCATAAAATTCTTGGAAAAATATCCGTGACTGCCGAGATAACCGGGCATAATAAAGTCAAATATAGACCAGAGCTCGCTGAGGTTATTCTCTATAGGAGTACCGGTAAGGGCGAATCTGTGTTTTGCATTAACTGATTTTATAGCCTTGGTAAGGTTAATGCCGGGATTTTTTATATGCTGGGCTTCATCAAGAAAGCAGAAGCTGAACATATATTTTTCGTATATATCAATATCACTTCTGAAAAGTGAGTAAGAAGTAATTATAATATCATAATTCTCAATTTTCTTCAGAAGTATTTTTCTTATGGAAATAGAACCTTCCACAATCAGAAGTTTTAAATTAGGAGAGAATTTTTTGAATTCTTCTTCCCAGTTATATAAAAGTGTTTTTGGGACTATAATAAGGGCTGGGGAAGAAAGCTCAAGTTTAGTAAGCAGTGCAATAACCTGCAGTGTTTTACCGAGTCCCATATCATCTGCAAGTATTCCTCCGAGGTTTATTTGTGAAAGAGATTCCATCCACTGTATGCCGAATCTCTGGTAATCTCTCAGCTTTACATCATTCAACAGTGAATCGTCATATTTATCTACATTCAAGTTTTTTATTTTTTTAATATAGTTTTCAAGGCTTTCACTTTTTGTGTATTTGTCATCAAAATATTCAGTACCCAATAAATCTATATAAAAGGATTTATATTGGGGAATTGTTAATTTTGAAGAAAATTGAGAATTTTCCGGGAAAATCTTTTCTATGGAATTAAGCTGTTTCTTTAGTTTTTCATCTTCAAAATTTACAAAGCTGCCGTTTTTCAGTCTGTAAAACTGTTTTTTGATTTTGTAGCTGTGATAAAGCTCTTTCATTTCTTCAGGTGTCATGTCTTCTATTTCAAAGTTTATATTCAGATAGTCATCCTCCAAAGATACATTCATTGCGAAGTTTTTCTTATTTTTGGAAGATTCGATTTTTTTGTCAGTGTAAACAGCTGCTATTTCTTTTAGTTCCTCTATTCCATGAAATAAAAAGTCATAGATATCCTGTTCGATATTCATAATAAAACGGGCTTCGGTATTTTCTGACTTATCTTCATAATTTACTCTGTATCTGTGAAAAAATTCTATTATTTTGTTTTCTTTTGAATGATCTATTTTCTGTATTTTGTCCCCATTTGTCAGCAGCGTGCCGTCAAGAGAAAAGACTGTATCTCCATAGCAGAAATGAATACGGACTGTCAAATACGGGGCATGTGTTTCTATATAAATTTTTGCTTTCAGTTCAGAATGATTTTCTTCATATACAAGTGACTTTGGAAGATAAAAATTACTTTTATTTACAATATTCGGGATAACATTATTAATAAAGATATCTGAATTATTTTTCGGTATTTTAAAATTAGTTAAATTCAGCTGATTTATCTTAAAAAGCGGTCTCAAAAATTTATTGTCTTTCTCATCTGTGAGGTATGCAGTATTTTCCTGAATGTATATGCCGGAATTGGCAAGTGTATCAAAATCCCAGATTTGTTCACCGTCGGTATTTAAAATCAATTGGTCATTTTCTCTGGAAAGATAAAAATCAACTTTTGGAAGTCCGTTTTTTACAATAACAGCTTTACTTTTGGCATAAGAAGAGGTGTCTGTCTTGATGTGGATTTCCTCATTCTCATAAAGCTCAAAAAGTCTTCTTAAATCTTCCGGAAGCAGGAATTGTTTTTTTCCGTTATAGAGATAAGAGTTAAAAAAATTTCCTTTTATAATATTTTTTAAATTTCTTTCTTTGTCAGCACAGTAAAACAGAAAATCTATGATCTTTTTTGATTCTTCATCAAACTGATCTTTGCTGAAATCACATGTAAGATTTTTTCCCAGCTCAAAGATACTGTTTCTTCTTAGTGCAGTAGTAAAGAAATTAATGTCTTTTACTACATATTTATGTTTGTTCAAATAGCCTACCTTGTATTCCAGATAAGGATCAAGTCTGGTAAGAATAAGCTCAAAAGATATTTTAAGAAGCTCTTTGTTATAATTACTTTTCTCCAGAGTTTTGTAGTCGTCCATCAGGAGTTCCACAGCTCTTATACCGGTGGTATTATCAGAGCGTGTGCTATCCTCTTTCTCATGAAAAAGATTATTAAACATTTTTTCTACATTGGCATCCAGGATTTCTAAGGTATTTTTTGCTTTCTCACGAAAAAAATCATCAAGTATATTTTCTATATCAACATCTTTATATTTCTCAGTTTTGGTTTCAATATCCTGAAAAATAAAATTATTCTCCTGCATAGAAAAAATACTGCCGTTTTCCTGAATATCCCTTAATTTTATAAGAACGGCAATAATATGTTTGCAGGCACCGCTGAACTGCTTAAAAGCAGGACAGTTACAGTTACACCGATAATCGATGATATTGGAATTCTTATCTAATCCTACAGTTACGTCAAAAATAGAATCACTGCCGATTACTTTGCTTTTCCAGTTTAATCCGAAGTTATCCGTACTTTTCAGGCTGATTATCCGGTTGGAAGAAAAATAGTTTTCACCTCGGGAAAAAACAGCTTTATTAGAAGCAAATTTTTTTATATCTGAATATTTTAACATGTTATACTCCAATACTTATTTCTTGATATTTTCTCTATATTATATCATATTTTTTCTAGAACATAATCAAAATTATTTTCTAAAAACAATTTTTATTTTTGTGAAGTCGACTTTTATCCTTTTCATTAGAATATTATTTTTGAATTTACAATTATCATAATAAGTGAAAATAGTTTGAAAAATAATTGAATATATATTAATTTTAAAATTAAAAATAAAGTTTAAATAAAGCAAGGACTAAGGCTTTAATCATATAATAAACTCAAGAAAAAAGTAAATACCTGAAAAAATTTATCTTTCTATATCAGAGACTGTCAGTTACTCGACTGATAGTATTTTTTTATAAATAAGATATAAATTGTCTGTACAAATTACTTGTATAATGATAAAATTATATAAATGCTTAATATGATAATATCTTGCTGAAAGTAAACAGACAGCTATACTAATACAGGAGGTAACAAAATGAAAATAAAATTTTTGGGGCAGGCATGTTTCCTTATAGAAACTAACGGTAAAAATATAATAATAGATCCATATCTCACGGAAAATCCAAAAAATCCCACTCCTCTTAATGATATTCCAAAGCTTGATTTGATACTGATAACACACGCACATTCAGATCATATAGGGAATGCTGTGGAACTGGCACTGAGAGACGATGCTGCTATAGTAACGGGAACCGAGCTGGCACGCTGGCTTGCACTTAAGGGAGCGAAAGTCATTCCTGCAGGGATAGGCGGAAAAAAGGATTTTGAATTTATTAGTGTAAAATTAACTCAGGCAATGCACAGCTCCGGCATAAATGACAGCGGACAGATACTTTACGGCGGTTTGGCAGCAGGAATATTGATTTATGCAGAGGGAAAGACAATATATCATGCAGGGGATACAGCATTATTTCTTGATATGAAGCTTATAGGAGAAATGAATGATATCGATTATGCGATACTTCCCATAGGGGACAATTTTACTATGGGAATTGATGATTCGGTAACAGCCGCAGAATGGCTCAAGGCAAAAAAGTATATACCAATGCATTATAATACAATGCCTTTTATAGAACAGGATCCTTATGAATGGCTGGGGAAAATAGAGGCAAAAGGACTTTCGGGAGAAATAATGAACTATGGTGATGTTCTCAAGATATAAAAAATATTTGAATAAAACAAATTCTTCCGGAAAAAGCCGGAAGAATTTATTTTTTATTTGAGCCTGTGAGAAAAAGTCTGTAAAATATATTTGAAAAGATTATTTTCCTGTATATTTTGCAGGTATGAAAGATTTGTATTTATTTTGTTATTTTTTTTTTAGATTTAAGTTTTTTTGTATATTTTTATATCATAAAACTTGTCTGAAAGCTCCAGTATTTCTATCCGAATGGTTTTGGTTTCAAAAAAGATTTTTTTATCAATATTAAGCATATAGAATTTTTTGTTAAATCTGCTGTTTATAATCTGATCATCAAAAATTTCGCTTTCTTTTATTTTTTCCATTTCTTGAAACAGTATTTTCTGAAGCAGTATAATATTATCTGCTTTTTCTTTTATATGAAGTAAAAGTGAGCTGTTTTCAAAAAATTGGTCTTTTATTATATTTTCAAGGTGATTTTCTATTGTTTTGTTTTTATCAAGGCTTTTAATTCCTTTCAGGATAATTTCCTTGGAATAAACGCTGAGCAGTTCGGTAATTTTGGTAATTGCAGTGTTAAAATTGATGTACTGTGAAGTTTTTTCAAGAAGTTCTATGGCAAATTTAGAATTGGCATAAAAATTTTTATTTGTAATAATAAAGCTTAAATTTACTATTTTATTATTAACACTGCTTCCGGATTTTATTTTATCATAAAAAATGATATAAGGAGTATTCTCTTCTATGTCTGATACTATAGTTTTCAGTATAAATTTTTCAAAATCATAAAATCGTGCATAGGAATCTATTTCGATAGAATCTTTTAGATCATCAACAGAGATATCTATTTTTTTGCTGTCACTAATATCCTGACAGTATTTTAGGAAAAAACGCAGTGTAAATTTTTCCTGTAATATTAATACAGACTGAAAGTCAGGAATGATACTCATGTGTGAAATATTCTTTAATAAATCGCTGAACTGCAGACTTACTATGTTACTGGTAGCTTCGTATCCTGACAGAAACATGTATGAATATATTTCTTCCCTAAAATGTATTTTTACATTTTTCTTTTGAAATTTTTCTAAAATATTGTAAAGTTCACTTTTATTTACACCAATCTGAGACAAAATTTCTGAAATAGTATATTTTTCAATTTTTTTATGTAAAAAATTTTTTATTAAAACTTTTTCATATTTAGAAAGGAATTTGTCAAAACTTATTTTATAATTATTATAATAAAAAAATTCCATTAAATCACCTCTTTTTTTATCCGAAAAAAGTATATTTTTTTACAAAATACACGAAAACAACTGATTGTAATTTTCAATTATTATATATTATACCATTATTATTGCTTAGTTACAAACGATTAAGACAAAAAAAATATTTTAAACGAAAACGGTATAAAAAATAACCGAAATTTGACTTAGCATTATAATGTGGTAGAACATGAGTAGAATTAGAAACTATTAACCATTCAAAAAAATTTCAGGGAGGTAAGGAAATTATGAGTAAAATTATGACAATATTGGAAGAAAGGGTAGCACCGGCTGTAAACAAAATAGGCGGACAAAGACATTTGAGAGCAGTAAGAAACGGAATAATATCAATGCTGCCTCTGACTATAGTAGGATCATTTTTTGTAATATTTCTAAATATACCAATACCGGGATATGATGAGCTGATAGCTCCTATTAAAGCTTCGCTGGATATACCGTTCAGATATACCGTGGGTATAATGTCAATATATGTATCTTTTGGTATAGCACACCAGCTGGCAAAGAGCTATAATCTGGATGAGCTGACTTCAGGGTTTCTTGCTGTAGCAGGATTTCTTATTTCATCAATAGTGCCTGTACAGGTTTCAAAGGGTGTAGAAGGTGTAATTGATGCCGGAAGATGGATGCCGATAGCAAAATTAAGCGCATCAAGTCTTTTTGGAGCAATACTTGCGGCAATAATATCAGTGGAGATATATAGATTCTTTAAAGAAAAAGATATAGTAATAAAGATGCCGGACGGTGTACCGCCTGCAGTATCAAACTCTTTTGCAGCATTATTTCCTGCAATTGCCATAATATTACTTTTCTGGATAATAAGATATCTATTGGGATTCGATATAAGTGAGGCTCTGTCAACTCTGCTTGCACCGTTAAAAGGTATTCTTGCCGGAAACTCATTGCTTGGCGGATTAATAACAGTTTTCCTTATACTGTTTTTCTGGGTTTTGGGAATTCACGGGCCGGCAATACTGGGACCGGTTATAAGACCAATCTGGGATACTACAATAGCGGAAAATATGGATGCATTTACAGCAGGTGCAAGTGCACATGCACTGCCTAATATCTTTACAGAACAATTTTTGCAATGGTTCTTATGGATAGGCGGGTCAGGTATGACACTTCCTCTGGTATTCCTGTTTTTAATATCAAAATCAAGATTTCTGAAGGATCTGGGAAAATTATCGGTTCTTCCCGGAATCTTTAATATAAATGAGCCGGTAATTTTCGGTGCTCCGATAGTTATGAACCCGATTCTGGCTATACCATTTGTAATAGTACCGGTAATATGTACAATAATCTCATATATTTTAACAAGAGTGGGTATGATACCAATGATGATGGCAAGGCTGCCGTTTACAGTTCCTGCACCTATAGGAGCGCTGATAAGTACTAACTGGAGTGTGACGGCCTGTATTCTGGTATTTGTAAACTTCTTTATAGGACTTGTTATTTATTATCCTTTCTTTAAGATGTATGAAAAACAGCTGCTTGAACAGGAAGCTGCTGCTAAGTCAACAGAAGAAGCATAAACAGATTATCATTGTGAAGGTAAAACTGCCTTCACAATGATATATTTTATAATTTACAGGAAAAAATGAAAAGAAAACTTGGAATATCAATATATCCTGAAAAATCAACAGTGGAAAAAGATAAGGAATATATAGAAAAAGCACATAAATACGAGTTCGGCAGACAGCAGAAAAAACAGAGCAGGGAAGGTTATAGAGGAGGAATTGTTTTTACTGTCATTTATTAGTTCATGGATAAATTTTAAATTCAAAGAAAAAAATAATATAGAAAAGGTGATGTTAGTGAAAGCAGCAGCATTTGGGGAAGTGATGATGAGATGCAGTGTTCCCGGAAAAAAGAAATTATTTCAGTCAAATAATCTGGAGTATATGTTTTCAGGAACAGGACTAAATGTAATGGGACAGCTTGAAAGATTCGGACTGGAAACAGAACTTATTACAAAGCTTCCGGACAATCCTCTGGGGGATGCAGCAGTCTCACAGATACAGAGTCTTGGCATAAATACCGGAAAGATAGCCAGAGGCGGGGAGTTTATAGGAATATATTTTCTTGAGGAAGGTTTTGGAAAAAGACCTTCTGTGGTTACGTATACAGATAGAAGAGGAAGTTCCTTTTGTAAATCGAAGTTAAAGGATTATAATATGGATGATATTCTGGAGAATGTACAGATGATTCATTTCTGCGGGATAAGTCTTGCAATGAATGATGATGTAAGAAACATTATGTTCTCTATGGCTGAAAGAGCTAAGGCAAAAGGGATACTGGTTGTTTTTGACTG
Source organism: Fusobacteriales bacterium (assembly GCA_031285605.1). GTDB lineage: Bacteria > Fusobacteriota > Fusobacteriia > Fusobacteriales > Leptotrichiaceae > Sebaldella. The sequence goes on from JAITVW010000270.1 coordinate 12,988, forward strand.
CAATTACAGGGAAAAATTATGGAAGAAAAAATATGAAGATGCTATACCAAATTATAAAAAAATAATAGAATATTCTGATATTGTTTTTGCAAGTGAAAAAGATATAAGTAATATATTTGGTATAAAAAGCGAAAAAGAGAATGTAGAAATAGAGGAAATATTAAGGGATCTTATTCCGGAATTTGCTGTGAAGTATGATTTGAAGCTTGTATCAGGAACAATCAGGGATAATAAAAGCCTGAATTCCCAAAAATTAAAGGGATTCGCTTATAAAAATAAAAAAATTTACTTTTCTGAATACCAAGAACTTGAAATTTATGATAGAATTGGAGGAGGTGATGCCTACACTTCAGGTATACTTTATAAATATCTGAAAAAGGCAAAGCTGGAAGAAATGGTAGATTTTGCAGTAGCAAGTGCTGTTTTGGGACACACTACATATGGAGATACGCCTGTATCGGCTTTGGAAGAAGTGGAAGAATTGCTTCACGGTGATTTTAGCGAGCTGAAAAGGTAAGGAACTACTTCTTCATGTCAAAATATGAACAAGATGTAACATCAGATGTTTTGATATTATTGTCATACTATTATTTACTTCAGGCAAAACATCAATAAAAACATAAAGGAGGGAAATTTGTGCTTATTAAGAATGGGGTGTTGATTGACAAAAACAACGGTTTTCATCTGAGCAGAAAGGATATAAGGGTCGAAGACGGACTCATAAAGGAGGTAGCTGATGATCTGGTTCCGTATGAAAATGAGGAAATAACGGATATCAGCGGCCTTGTAGCAGCTCCCGGCTTTACAGATATACATACACATGTGTATCACGGGAAAACAGCCATAGGAATAGATCCGGACAGGGTCGGTATAGAACAGGGAGTGACTGCAGTAGTAGATGCGGGAACTGCCGGAGCCGATACTTTCGAGGACTTTTATGAGCGTATTATAAAAAAGGCAAAGACCAGAGTATACGCTTTTTTGAATGTTGCATCACCGGGACTGTTGAGTCTTAGTGAGCTGACTGATTTATCAAACATAGAATTTGAAAAAATAAAGGAAACTGTTGAAAAGTACAAGGATGTCATAGTGGGAATAAAAGCAAGAGCTTCTGGTTCTGTCGTGGGAGAAAACGGGGCAGAGCCTATAAGAACAGCAAAAGAAATTGCTAAGAAACTGGGACTTCCTGTTATGGTACATATAGGAAATGCACCTCCGAAAGTAGAAGAGGTTTTGAATCTCATGGAAAAAGGAGATATAATAACACATTGTTTTCATAATAAAGTGAATAATCTGATAAGGGAGATGGGAATTCTTCCTGAAGCAAAGGCTGCCAAGGAAAGAGGAGTATTTTTTGATGTGGGACACGGAAATGCAAGTTTTTCATTTGATACAGGTGTTAAAGGTATAGCAGACGGTTTTATTCCGGATTTTTTGAGTACGGATATTTATGATAAAAATATAGACAAACCTGTAAAAAGTCAGATAACTACACTGAATAAAATGCTGTATCTGGGACTTACTCTGGAAGACTGCATAAATAAGCTTACCAGAGAACCGGCCAAAGCACTTTCATTGGGAGAAACAGGAGAAATAAAAACAGGATACAGAGCTGATTTTACAATATTTGAATTGGTGGATAATTATACGGAATTAACTGATTCAGTGGACAAAACAGTGAAGCAGAAGCCGTATGTAAAAGGGAAATACAGCATAGTAGGCGGAAAAGTCTACGAATGTGTGCAATAAAATTATTATGCCAATACAGGATTTATTATCCATTTCTAAGGAGGAAAAGTGAATATATATGAAAAAATAGGTCTTCAGA
>JAITVW010000314.1 GCA_031285605.1 Fusobacteriales bacterium
ATAAAAATATAAGTTCTGTTGCTCCGTTTCCTGCCAAAACATTATCTATTTCAGTACCGTTATATTCAGCAATGGTTTTTCTCAAATCATAATAATCAGGATCAGGATATTTTTCCAGAATCTCCATATTTTCCGATATTGCTTTTTTCAAACTTTCAGGCAGTCCGAAAGGATTAATATTTGAGCTGTAATCCAGTATTTTATCCATGTCCTTTTCCCTGAAAATCTTATATATATTTCCGCCGTGCAGGTCCATTTGCTTCTCCTTTTTTTAATAGTCTAAAATATTTTTAAAACAGCTGCGTATACTGCCGAACATATGATTAAGCCCAAAAAACCGGTCATATACAGTATCTTTATATTCTTTTTTATATCCTCACTCTGAAATTCCTTTTTTTTATCTCCTATTACCGGTTTATCGTATTCTTTTCCAAAATAAGATGTTTTCCCGCCGAATTGTATTCCCAAAGCTCCTGCTACTGCTGCTTCAGGATGAGCAGAATTAGGACTTGCGTGATTTTTCCTGTCTCTGAAAAATATTTTCCATGCATTTTTATAATCATACCTTAGAAAAAAACATGACAGCGGAATAAACAGCCCGCCTGTAATTCTTGCAGGAATAAAATTAGCTGCATCATCCAGCTTTGCAGAAAAATAACCAAATTCACCGTATTTCTCATTTTTGTACCCAAGCATGGAATCCATGGTATTTATGGCTTTATACACCATAGCCAGCGGCAGTCCGCCGATAAACATATAAATCATCGGTGCTGTTACACCGTCTACAGTATTTTCCGAAATTGTTTCCATTATGCTTCTTATTATATCATTTTTTTCAAGGCTTTCCGTATCTCTTGATACCAGATATGAAAGTTCTTTTCTTGCTTTAGCAAGATTTCCTTCTTTTAATATTCTGTATACCTTTCTTCCCTCATCACCCAGACATTTAACAGAAAATACAGTGTACATAAGATATATTTCCACAATGACGATCTTTTGCAGGAAATAACATACCGTAAAGGTAACTGCTAAAACTGTAATATTCAGAATCATTCCAAAAATTTTTTTATTTGAAAATCCTATCAGTCTTTTTTCTAGAAAACTTATAAGCCTTCCCATTGCCTGGACAGGATGCGGAATTACATAAGGATCTCCGAATATAAAATCCAGAATATATGCAATATATATTTTCAGAATAAATACCAAGCTTATTCACCTTCCATTATTTTGTAAATTTTTTCAATATCCAGATTTTGGCGTATTACATCAGCAAGCTTATTATATTCCTGTTCTTTGAACTCTTTAAAGTCAAAATACTCCTCCACTTTATCAAGACCTTTCATTTCCCTGATCTTATTTAATAAAAATCCCGTAAAATCCCCGTTATCAAAAATACCGTGAACATAAGTACCTGCTATATTTCCACTGACTGCGCCTTTTATATCTTCCGGTGTTCCGAGAATAATTTCCCCGCTTCCGGTACTTATCCCCTGATGTATTTCATATCCGCTTATTTCCAGTCCGTCTCCGCCGGCAAGGATTCCCTCTGTACCTGATAATTTATCAATATACTGTGTTGTTGTCTTTTCCCTTGCCATTACAGTCTCTATATCCAGAAGACCTATTCCGGGAATTTCCCCTATACCGGATTCTACATTATAAATATCTGAAATCTTTGTTCCGAGAATCTGAAATCCACCGCATATACCAAATATCACAGTTCCCTGTTTAGCAGCTCTTGCTATTTTCTCGCTTATCCCCTTATCTGACAGATCTTTCATATCCTCAATAGTATTTTTTGATCCCGGAATAATTATCATATCCTCGTCCCCCAGCTCGGAAGCCTTTGTTACATATTTAATATTCAGGTCGCTGTACTGGTCAAGGGCATTTATATCAGTAAAATTAGATATATGTTTTAATTTTATCACAGAAATATTTATCTTCCCGTCTTTTTTCACATTGAAATTTTTTATTCCAAGACTGTCCTCTTCTTCTATTTCCAGCTTTACATAAGGCAAAACTCCCAAAACAGGTATCTTTATCAATTCCTCCAGCATTTTTATGCCCGGTTCCAAAAGAGAGACATCCCCTCTGAATTTATTTATTACAATACCTTTTATTCTTTTTCTTTCACTTTTCTCAAGAAGCATTACAGTACCGTAAATCGAAGCAAATACTCCTCCCCTGTCAATATCTCCTATGAGAATTACAGGTGCATCTGCCATTTCCGCCATTCCGGTATTTACTATATCATCTTCCTTGAGGTTTATTTCCGCAGGGCTTCCTGCACCCTCCAGTACTGATATTTCAAAGTTTTCCCTTATATAATTATAGGCTTTCATTATTTCATCCTTAAGATTGTGCTTAAAAGCAAAATAATCACGGGCATCCATATTTTTTAGAACTTTTCCGTTTACTATTACCTGTGATTTTTTGTCTGTGGTAGGTTTCAGCAAAATAGGATTCATATATACTTCCGGTTCTATTCCTGCAGCTTCTGCCTGCACCGCCTGTGCTCTTCCCATTTCTTTGCCGTCTTTTGTAATAAAAGAATTCAGTGCCATATTCTGTGACTTGAAAGGAGCCGTTTTATAACCGTCCTGCACAAATATTCTGCATAAACCTGCTGTCACCACACTTTTCCCTACATTTGATCCTGTTCCCAGTATCATTATATTTTTATGTTTCACTTTTTCCCCTTTCCCGGTACTCTATTTCAAAATTAAATTATCCGAATAAAATAATTCTCTCTGATATTTTTTCTAAAACACTCAAAATTTTTTAAATTATATATAAATTTATTTTCTTTCATAATATTAATCTTATCTCTATTTCCTTACCTTATGTTTCGTTCACTTTTGCCGCCGGTTATTTTATTTTCACCGGAATCCCCGATATTACCATGTATACCTCATCTGATTCAGCGGCAATAAGCTGATTCATACTTCCCGCAATATCTCTGAAATATCTTCCCAGCAGATTTTCGGGAACAAGACCCAAACCTACCTCGTTAGAAACTAAGATAATATCTCCCATGTATACTTTATTAAAATCAAGAATTTTATTAACTTCCGCCAAAACAATACGTTCTATTTTTCCGGGAATATAATCAGGTATACTTTCCCAGTTACCGCCATATACCTCAAACATAATATTGCTTATCATATTCGTAAGACAGTCCAGTAAAATAACATCTATGTTCTCCGCAGTTTTTTCAAGTATCTTATCCAGATCCTTATAAGCCTCTATGGTAATCCAATCCTCACCCCTCTGTTTTCTATGTTTTTGCACTCTGTTTTTCATCTCGTTATCCAGAGGAACAGAAGTTGCCAGATATAATCTTTTTTCCCTCTTAAAGGCCAGACTTTCGGCAAATTTACTTTTTCCGCTCTTAGCACCGCCTGTTATAAATATAATCCCCATAAAGAACCTCTCACTTATCACTTAAATTTTATTTAGTCCACATCCAAACTTTCTTCAATATCAAAATACCTGTTCCTGTTTATCAAATTACAAAAATATGTAAAACAGAATTAATATTTATACCCTCTCGGAGTAATTATTTTTCCGTTTTTCATAAACGTTTTTGAATTACCTATGATTATTACAGTAAGCATATCTATTTCATATTCCAGCATAGTACCCAGAGTTGCCGCCGTTACTTTCTCATCTTCTCTTCCGGCATTTCTTACTATCGCCACAGGAGTTTCCGGTGACTTATATTTCAGCATTATTTCTGCCGCATTTTCTATCTGTATTGTTCTTCCCTTGCTTTTGGGATTATACAAACTTATTACAAAGTCTCCCTGGCTTGCCAGATCCACTCTTTTTTTTATCAGATCCCAGTCAGTCAGCAGATCACTCATACTTATTACGGCAAAATCATGCATAAGCGGTGCTCCCGCTGCAGCTGCAGCTGCATTGGAAGCAGTTACCCCCGGAATTATTTCCGTTTCTATGTTTTCCGGCACTATTTCAAGCATTATTCCCGCCATACCATATATTCCGGCATCCCCGCTGCTTATAAGACTCACTGTCTTCCCGCTTTCAGCTATTTCCACCACTTCACGGCATCTGTCCACTTCTTTTTTCATTGGTGAAGAGATAAGTTTCTTTTCCGGAAAATATTCCTTTATCAAATCAATGTATG